>NZ_JBEOPS010000008.1:0-223261 GCF_040310305.1 Pseudomonas sp. HY13-MNA-CIBAN-0226 | reverse complement strand
GACTGCCTGGCCGGATGAGCGTGGAACGAGTGGCCGGATGTTGGTGGACTGGGTGGCCGGATGGCGTGGAATGCGCATTTACGTCAAGCATTTGGTTGTCCTTTAGCAAAAATGTACGGTTAGCTGTCTCTCAGATCTCTCAGATCTCACTGTCCATGACATAGCTTGTATTTCTTCTCAGAGCCGCAAGCACACAGTTCGTTTCTACCTTGCTTTGGATGGTCTTGTGAGATTCCTAGCGTTCTCAAATGACCCGAAATATCTTTTCCGGCACTGTGCTTTTTGGAAATATCCATAATCATTTCCATACGCTCTGCTCGGTTTTTGTATGGGTAGCCTTGGTCGTCATAATATGCCGAGATTATCAATGCAGCTTCGATGAGCTTAGGTTTGTTAATCAGTTTCGGAATCGACTGACGAATCTCAGTGATGGTTTTCCTGCCAAGCGTGGCAGACTCCTTGGAGAGATCTGAACCTGCAGGTTCGCTCTCAAAGCACTCTTGGAACAACGACGCTGCGACCATCATACCTTCTAGCCCCGGTTCGAATTCCAAGAGGTATTTCGCATAGCTGACCCGTGCATCGTTTTGAAGGGCAGGGACGTGCAGACAGTGGTTTAGGTAGTTCTTGGCGACTTCGATTTTGAAAGCAGTTGTTTGCCCGCTGGTAATGGCGTGAGCTAGGACAAACATCGCTTTTGGGTGGAACTGCTCTGCTGATTTAGCAAGCCACTCGAAGGCAAGTTCATCGTTTGGCTCCACGCCCATGCCGGTTGCATAGCAATTTGAAAGGTAGAACTGACCCTGTGGGTAGCCAGCCTCTGCCGAACGGACTGAACACTCAAAAGCCTTCTGCTTGTCCAATGGCGTTCCCCAGCCATTGGCGTGCATTTCTGCCAGTTCAGCGAGTGCTACTGGGTGATCAAGTTGAGCAGCTTCGGTGAAGTTGTACAGGGCTTCTGGAAGATCTACATCAAAACCGTGCGATCCATATCGTAGGTAAATACCTAGCTGAACCTGAGCTTCGGCGTAGTCCATTCCGGCAGATCGAGCGATGCAGCCTTGACCCATGCCTACCAATGACTTGTCTTGACCATTGGCAAGCGTCATACCGTATTCATAGAGGCTTTCGCGATGGTCTTGATGCTGGGCAAGCTTGAACCACATCTGAGCCTGTTCTAGGTACGAGTGGTACTCACGACCCAAAAAACCATGTCCGATTTTTCGAATGTCATCGTCGTATTTTGCAGCTCTGCCTTGGAAGTACCTGCCTGCGAGGTACTGAGACTCTGCATCACCTTCTACCATCGCCTTGTAGCTCATGGTTTGGAGGAAATCACCGACAGGCTCAGTGACCTCATAGGTAGGGACAGAGGCGGTTCCATGCATGAGCTGATAAGCGTGTTCGAGAAGGTTCAAGCAGTCCTTGATGGATGACTTGGTGATTTCAAGCTTCTCTGCATCTGTTAAATTGTATTTTTCAGGGTGTGCGCCGATGTTGCCGTTTTTTCTGACTGAGGTTAGGGAATCAGCAACGTCGAAATTAATTAGATGGGATCTTTTTAGCTTGCCAATTTTGTGGTCAAGGTCTTGCCAAAGGTCGATTTCGGCTGAGGTGCAATTTATTATAATGTTGCAGATGACCACTGCCAGCGAACGCTGGTTTATCAACGAGTGCTCAGGAAGGTCAACGAGCCGCGATTTCGCTTTGCGGTAAAATTTCCCAGCTTCGGCAGAAATGCTGTCTGCGAATTCGTAGTCATTCATTTTTATATTCCTCGATTCTGGAAACCAATCAATTGCCGTTCAGACCACTGTCGCGGGTGAGAAGGCGGCGCTTCCAATGAATTTCCTTCAACATCATTTCTTCCTTCCCTGTGTGTTTGTCTGCGATTTCAAGAATGCTGAACCTGAAATTCTCCGCGAAATCCTTGCCACGCTTGGTGTGCAGATCCCTGATGCGTGTGTTCCCGCCATGACCACTGTTCGCGTAGTTCGACCATCGATCCCATAGCCCACCTGTGCCAGTGGCTGAACCAACGTATAGCTGTTCTTCACCCTTGATGCGGTCGGAGATCAGGTAGACGCCTGCAACACTAGAAAGGGCTGTCTGCCATGACTCCAAGCCTTGTTTAACGATTATTTTTAGTTCTCGATGGCTTACGTCTAAGTCCTTGAAACCGGGGAATCTACCTACGGTCATCGGCTTTTCTAGAATCGACGAAACGACCATGGTGGGAGCGCAGGTTTTGAGATAGATATAGTTGGCTCGGGATTTCTTGTAATGCAACACCAGTCTACCCACCAGTTCCTCAAACTCGGGCAAACGGCTGTAATCGTAGATGTAATCGAAGCCGTTGCGTGTTGGGACTTTTCGATTAATTTTGAGGGAATCATACACACCAGCCAGTAGCCACTTCCGCGTACCCGGAATCTCCAGTAAGCCAATCACATATTTACATTCGAAATTCTTCTTCGTCTGCCACGACTGCCATTTGTCGAATCTGCCCTCAAGGTAAACGTCCATCGGGTGTTCATGCCCGTTATGTTGAGCCAGATGAACCTTCGTGTTTTTCAGTGTGAGGGACGGAAGGTAATTGTTTAACAGTTTCATCAGCATGAGGTGGCTCAGGTGGGTTTGTGGACGGCAATCGCTAAGTATTCAGTTGATTTGCATTGGGAATCATGCTTAATCATTTCAAAAAATCAAGCAATTGGTTGTCAGTCATAAGTTTTACGCCGGTGGAATGTGCTAGATCTTCTGCAGATTTAGTGAAGCCAGAATTCGAAACGACGAAAGCCATATCTGCCTTGTAGTGCTTTTGAGCTGCATACGCTTCCTGTACCGCTGAGTTCCCAATAGCAGCTTTATGATATTTAGTTTGTATTACGATATGGATTGGACCTTTTGTAAGTAGGAGATCCGCGCCTTGATCGCCTGTCGCTTTGGTCAATTCTGCTGACCATGATGTTTCAGTGTTAATAAGGGTAGCGATTTTTGATTCATATTCACTCCCAGAAATATCTAATGGTGTGCCTTGGTATTCCTTTCTGTTTAACTCAATGTACGCATTTAAATTTATATGCATAGCTTGCAATATTTTGGCTTTGTTCACTACCGTCCAAAAAATAAAATTCATTTTAGAGGTTTCGAACGATTGGAAATTATCCTCTGATAACTGATCTATTATTCCATTAATATATGGTTCTATTTTGCTTTTGTAATAGCTTTCAAGGTAAGAGTTCCAGTTCGTATTTACTGTTTCGCCAAATTCGTCTGTTCGAATTAACCTATCTTTCTTTGCTAATAAGACTGGTATGTGGTTTTCAAGCTTCTGTGATGCGGTTTTGAAAGCCGCGACGTATACCCCCAAGTTATATAGGAAGTTTTCATCAAGCTTGATTAATCCTAGAAAAATCTGATCGGGTTCAAAACTTTGACTATCAGTAAAACCATACGTCCATCCGCTTCCTTTTGTCGCTTGAATTCGGCTGATGGCATCGTTTCTAGGACCGATGCTTTCCACAGGTAAATCGCCACTATCGATAAGTTTTTGAAATTCTTCTTGCAAATTCATGTTTAAACTTTCCTTATAAGATTTTATGAAGCTTTTTTCGCAAGCTGATGGACGGCGACTGCCAAAGATTCACTGGATTCGCGCAGGGAATCAATGTCTAGATTCAATGATGGTTGGTTGATGCTTTTGAACGTCATACACGCGATTTCTTGAAGGATCTGAGGCTCTGCAGACTTGGTGATGACGTGGCTAATCGCAAGAGCCAGGTCTTGCTGTGATTCGTAGGTATAGACCTGAGTGCGAGCCTGACGAAGCCTGATGAGGGATCGAGGCTGATGACGCTCTACTGTGAAAGGCTGAGATAACACTCGCCTTGTCAGGCGGTAAGCGATGCTGGATATGACGTGTCCCGTCGCCTCTGGATACTGGCTGATGAGACTGAGAGTGTGGGAGGGTAGAGCATCGAAACCAGTTTTTGCCGGTTTGTCGTTTGGATAAAATGTTAGATAGAGACGATACATCGCGTCTTCAAGGTCGATCAGTCCGTTGTCCATTTCACGCTCCTTGTGTCAGTGCTCAGTCCGCTGGTGGCGCTTTAGCTTCCCAAGTGCTCAACAGGTAAAGGGCTAATGAACCGGCGAGATTCACTGCCAATTCCGCATGGCGGGGTGCCGGTTTGACGCCTGCTTTTCCTGTGCCGTGGGAATCGCTCAGTCGATTCCTTAAAGCCCCCAATCCTTCTACCACGGATGTGCAGCCGCCAAGGATCTGCTTGAAAACCTTCTCAGTGTGTTGGGATGGAGCAAGGTTGAGCAATTCAGCGGTTTGGCGGTACAGCTTGTTGAGGTCTGGCGTCTCGTCATACTCGGTCTCGGCTTCTTCCAAGATGTGCTTGCAGACAGATTCAAGAAGAGTACGCGCCATCGTGATTGCGCCTTCTGGATCTGTGGTTCGTCTCTCCAATGATTTGGTCCAAGCGACTCTCACATGCTCAGAGTCGAAGCGCTCAATCGCACCAGTGACCACATGATCTGCTGGTGATGAACCACCTTTCTCAACATAGTCGAGCAACGGGCGAAATTCGTCCCATAGGTAGGTCCGGCGTTCGGCATAGGTGCCGTACTTGTTCTTGATGAACTGCCAGAACTGACCAAGGCTGCGGCAGGTGTTCACGCATCGAGGCACCATCGTGGCAAGGGTAGGGTCATCCAGAATGGCGCGTCTGAGCATTAGATACGCCGTATCGTCCTCGTTACTGCCTGTAGCCTGTGAAACCAGAATGTTCTGGAGCGCTTCTGCTTCTTCGGATAGTGGATGCATTTCTGACCCTGTTACGCACTGAGAATTGGGCAACCCTTGCCCAGTCTATAGCATACCGGCGATCCGCTATCAGGGGGCTTTGGCGATGGCTAGCCGTCACCTAAAACGGGTAAAGTAGGGGATTGATTTTGCCGTCCTTGGAACCCTTCTGAATGCCTCTACTGTCTTGGTTCAACCGTGATGCCGACCTGACGCGGGCTGCCCTTGCGCCTTATCGTCTGCTTGAGCCGGTTGCTGAACTATCTCATGGAGAGCCGGACTCTCCGAACATGCTGATTGAAGGCGACAACCTCGACGCGCTGAAAGCGCTTCTCCCGTACTACGCCGGTCAGGTGAAATGCATTTTCATAGATCCACCGTACAACACGAAATCCGCCTTCGAACGCTACGATGACAACCTAGAGCATTCGAAATGGCTGTCCATGATTTATCCCCGGCTGGAGCTTCTACGAGAGCTGATGAGTCAGGAAGGATCAATTTGGATAACAATCGACGACAACGAAGCTCATTATTTGAAAGTCATTTGCGATGAGATTTTTGGTCGTAAAAACTTCATTGCCGAAATCATCTGGCAAAAACGTACCTCCCGTGAAAACCGTGCGGCGGTTGGCTCATCCCACGACACCATGCTGGTCTACGCCAAAATGGAAGCGTCGAAGTGGAAGAAATACAGAAACCTTCTTCCTTCCAACGATAAGGGCTACGGGAATGCTGACCAAGATCCTCGCGGTCCTTGGCGATCCATTCCTTTTTCAGCGCAGGGATTCCGACCTAATCAGATGTACCCAATCACCAGCGACTCAGGTGACGTTCATCTGCCTCCGAAAGGTAGGTGCTGGGGCGCGGTGGAGTCGGTATTCAATCGTTATCGTGCCGAAGACCGTGTTTACTTTCCAAAAGACGGCAAGGGTAAACCTCGCTTAAAACGCTTCCCTTGGGAAGACGAAGGTCTTGTTCCTATGACGTTGTGGCATGCCATTGACGCTGGAACGACCGAAGAGGCGAAGAAAGAAATTTTGGCTCTGTTTCAGGATGTAGAAGCCTTCGACACTCCGAAGCCTGAACGCCTTTTGAGGCAGGTTTTGGAAGTGGCAAGCAAGCCCGGTGATTTGGTACTGGATAGTTTTCTAGGATCAGGCACCACTGCTGCGGTTGCACACAAAATGAAGCGTAATTGGATAGGCATTGAAATGTCAGCCAACGCTCGGCTTTTCTGTGCCCCTCGACTGCAGCAGGTTGTTAACGGGGAGCAAGGTGGTATCTCCGAAGCGTTGGGTTGGATTGGTGGGGGAGGCTACCGATATTATAAATTGGGTGTTCCCGTTTTCGATGATTCAGGATACATCCGAGAAGGCATTTCCTTCGAGCAATTAGCCGCTCACGTATGGTTCGCAGAAACCGGTACTGCTCGTTCATCATCCGCTGAGAAATCTCCATTTCTCGGTGAGCACCATGGCACGTCCTATTACCTTCTGTTCAACGGCATTCTCGGGGATCTGACTGCGGCAGGCGGAAACGTCCTGACTAAGCGCATTCTCAAAGCTTTGCCTAAGACTGATGGTCCTATGGTGATTTACGGAGAGGCGTGCGCTATTCCATCTGAGCTTCTTCTGGAATCAAAAATCACCTTTCGGCAAACCCCATACGACATTAAGGCTCGCTAATCATGGCTCTCACGTTAAAGCTGTACCAGACCCGTGCATTGTCGAGCCTTGAGAAATTTCTCGACGTGGCACGTTTGGAAGGACCGTCAAAAGCATTCGAGCAGACCGTTGATGTAGGGCTGGTCAGCGATTACAAATTGATGCCGGGTTTGCCTGAAATCCCATACGTTTGTCTACGCATTCCTACGGGCGGCGGGAAGACGGTGATGGGTGCCCACATCATCCAAATCTGTGGCTCATCCTACCTAGAGCGTCAGTACCCTGTTGTTCTCTGGATGGTGCCAACGACCCAGATTAAGACCCAGACCATTGAAGCTTTTCGCGACCATCGTCACCCGTATCGGCAAGAGCTTGATGATGCTTTCGGAGGTCAGGTTGCGATTTTCGATGTGGCAGAATTCACGCGAATCCGTCCAGCGGATCTGGTCACAAAAGTCTGTGTGGTTATCTCCACTGTGGCTGCACTGCGTGTCGATAAAGAAGAGGGACGAAAGGTCTACGAGCATCATGAGGATCTAGAGGGTCATTTTACTGGATCTGCCAAACAGCTCGAACGCCTCGACAAAGGAAAGGACGGGAAAGCCGTTGCCTCCTTCGCAAACCTGCTCAAGCTTCATGGCCCATTGGTCATCATGGATGAGGCGCACAACGCGACTACGCCTCTTTCGTACACTGTATATGAGCGTCTTGGTCCAAAGGCAGTGGTGGAGCTTACAGCCACCCCTGATGTCTCCAGCTCGAACGTACTAGTCAGTGTTTCTGCATTCGAGTTGAAAGCAGAAAACATGATCAAATTCCCTGTGATTCTAAAAGAGCACAACGGGGAATGGCAGGTTGCAGTCAGCAGTGCCGTAGCACGGCGAAAAAGCCTCGCCAAAACGGCGCTGGATGAACCTGAGTACATTCGCCCAATCTTGCTCATACAGGCTGAAAACGCCAAGAGTGAAGCCACTGTTGAAGAGGTCAAACGGCATCTCATCGACACTGATGGTGTGGACGAAAAAGCGATTGCTATCGCGACTGGCACAACTCGGGAAATTGACGGAATCGACTTGTTTGCCAATGACTGTCCAATCGAAGTCATCATCACCAAACAGGCTCTGAAAGAAGGCTGGGACTGCTCCTTTGCCTACGTCTTTTGCTCTGTAGCTCAGGTGAAATCTGACAAGGATATTCAACAGCTTCTTGGACGTGTTCTGCGCATGCCGTATGCGGTCCCTCGTCGTCAGGAAGCGATGAGCAAAGCGTATGCACATGTCACTACGGATACCTTTGGACGTGCTGCAGGTGAGCTTACCCAATCGCTCATCAACATTGGGTTCAACCCAATGGAAGCTGCTGCCGCCATCCGAAAAGAGAAGACTCCTGAGCTGGCATTACAAGGTGGTCAGGTGGGTACTCCTGACCTTCCTGTTTCTAGGGTCGTTGTGGCAAAGGCTCCTGACTTTTCGAAGATTCCTGAGCGTGACCATGAGCGGGTTCTGTTCGTGCTTGATGCTGACGGACCTGGCGGAGTAGTTGAGTTAAAAGACGAACTCGATCTACTAACCGTTGAAGCCATCGTTTCGACAGTCTCAGGCAAGGATAAAAAGGCTGCAGTCGCTGCTGAGGTAGAGAGGCATCAGCAAGCAACGGTGGCTGCCAAAGCCCCGAGTGAAAGGGGTGTGGTGTTTCAGGTTCCACGCCTTTACTCGGTCGAGCAAGGTGAGCTTGAACTTGTTGACCGTGGCGCGCTTTCCGCATCGTTTAGCTGGGATCTGCTGTCGTCTCCACCTGACCTTTCATCCTTCCGGTTTGACGAATCAAGCATGACGTTTGAGGTGTATCTCGATGATAGGACGGTCCAGTTCCAGAACGTCAAAGACGATGTGGGTACGTACCTGCCGGGCTTCGCGCAGGACCGCACAGCATCAGATTTAATCGGCTGGTTAGATCAGGAGATTCGTGAGCCATCGATAAAGCAGCCCGTTCTTCGTGAATGGCTACGTCGGTGTGTGGCTGGTCTGATTGAAAACAGAGGCTTCTCGCTTTCTCAGCTCCTGAAAGGTCAGTTCATCCTGAGAAGAAAGCTTGGCGAACAGTTGTTGCTTGCAAAGAAGAAAGCATATGACCAAGGGTTCCAGCAGGCGCTATTCCATGAAGATTTAGAGCTGGTTACTTCATCCGAACCGGATCATGCATTCACCTATCCAGCGGACATGGCCCTGTACCCGGCTACCTCTTATTACGCAGGGTCATTCAATTTTAAAAAACACTACTACCCGTTTCCGGGCATGCTTCCTTGGAAAACACCTAAGGGAGAAGATGCTGAGGAATATCTCTGCGCTCAGGCGATTGAGTTATTGGATGAAGTCGATATTTGGGTGCGAAATCTGGTACACGCGACCCAGTTCTGGATGCCAATGGCTACCCAGCGTACCTACCCTGACTTTGTCGTCCGACTCAAGGATGGTCGGCTGCTGATTGTGGAGTACAAAGGCGGGGATCGTGTCAGCAATGACAACAGTAAAGAGAAGCGGATGGTCGGAGATCTCTGGGCTAAAAAATCAGGCGGAAAGGGTCTCTACTTGATGGCTCAACTCAAAGACGAGCAAGGGCGTGGTGTGCGTGAGCAGCTCCTGAATGCCATTGGTAAAAACTGAGTTTTGCTTTAATCGTAAACGATGAGTACAGGGAAGGTAGTGGAACATGGCTTACGTTTTGGATGTGTTTCTGACCTTTATTATGAAATCTGTAAAGGGGTTTTTCTACGCTATCGCTTTCGTGTTTGTTGCTCTTTTCTTGTTTGGGACGTGGCAGCTTGCCAAGGACTATACGATTTCAGTGACCCTAGTGTGCGGCATGATATTCGGGTTCTTCGCGATTGCTTCTGGACTTAATCCTTCGTCGTTAGCGCGTAGCCAGACGTGGATACGTCATGGCGATGGGACACTTGCTGGAATCTTCTTGCTGGTCGGAGTGCTCGTCGTGCTGGGTTACAAGGGTTATGGCGTTTACCAGCGTGACCACGATCCCTATGAGAAGCTGGTGAACCTAGCCAAGGCAGAGCCACCTATTCCAAAGCCAGTCGCTTCCAGCACCACTCAGTACCCAACATCTACGGCTTCTATCGCTGCTCCTGCAGTCGCACAATCTGGACCGTCATGCCAGCAGTTGGGAATGATGTATGGACGTGCCTCTGTGAAGGGAATGCGTGGTGAGTACGTGAACCCTGCTGAAGATCCTGAGATTCCGCCTCGTTGCCAGAATCAGGCGTCTACCAATGCCGGTATACGTGCCGGCATCGAAAGTGAGTCGCGTCGGTAGAGCCGCATCGCATGGCAAAAAACCGGCTTTATGGGACGTAACCTACGCCTGTCGTAAGGGCTCGAAAGAACACTCGCCTATGCAGGCGGTAGGCGCTACACGCTAGCAGGTACGATGTCGCCTCATAAGATTTGCTAGTGAGACTAATAGTGTGTCGTAGAAGAGCATCAAATCCAGATTTCACAGCTTGAACTGATAGGTAGGACCAAAGACACAGGGGATACATCTTGTCTTCTACGTCTATCGCCGTCACCAGAAAATGGCCGATGCTTTCTTAGAACATTGAGCTGGAGCATCAGTCATGCATGAGCCAAGGCCTCAAATCTTTGAGATTGGCTACAACGATCTGCTGGGCCTCCGGGCTTGTGGCTAGGTTCTTAGGGTCAATCTGGTAACGCTGCAAAACATACTTCACCAACGCCTTGCGGCTGGGCACCACCAGTTGGCTATCAATCATGCCGAAATCTGCTTCGATGATTGCCTGCTGTGGAGCGTCCAATCGCTTATCAGGAATGATGATTACCGGGATTTCTGAATTCCAGTCTTCATCCAACTCGCGGGTATTTTCCGACAAATCAAGTAGGTCCGGCTGACCTCGCAGGCGGCTGAGCACGAAGTCGCGGTATTGACCGTTCTTCTCGCAATACGCCCGCACATGCCAGCGCATCCCCGTGTAAACCAGAGTGTGAGGCGCTATGAGGCGGGTTTCCACATTTGGGGTATTAAGTGAAACGTACTCGGTTTCTAGTCGCAAGCCGTCTCGGCACGCCTTGAGCAACGGTCGCAAAATCTCGGGATGAATGGGTCGGTCCGGCACTTCCAGAACCTTGGTGTGAGCATATGCCAGCGCAAGCCCTTCGATGTGTTGGGCGCGTTCGTTATTTTGATAAAGCAGGTGCAAATAGGCACTGGCGCTGTCGTCAATGAACCTAGGTTCGAAGAATTTGCTGGGTACGTAACCCTTAAGCTTCTTGTCATATGTAAGGTTTTTAGGCGCATGGTCACTGATGTAGGTGTTGATGTCCTTGGAGGCTTGCTGTCGGCTGATGCCAAAGCTCTGCATCAGGTGCCCCGTGGTCAGCCTGCCTTCCCACCATGCTACGGTTTCGATCAAACGATAGCGAAGTGCCAGATCCCAGCGAACTTGCGTGATGTCTTTCGTGCGTTTCATGAGCCACCATGTGCTTGATTGCTTTACCTGTATAAGTCTACATCCTAGACGTGTCGTCAAACACTACATATCGTGATCCTGTCTTCGAGATTGCTCGGACTCACTAAGGAAGTAGATATGAACGCGTTGGACGCTATAACCACAGGGGCTTTGGTGTTGATGGTGGCAATCACGGTGGTGCTGGTTTTGCAGTACATAAAGCTGCGAGATGTCTGGCAAATGCTTCTTGGCTGCAAGGCAGCTTGCCGCTGGGCTCGGATTTGGGAAGCCGAAAACAAAGAGCTACGCTCGGCGCTGCGGGCAGAGAAAGCTCATGTAGAGCAGTAGAACAGGAAATTGGTCTTGCTGCAGGACCTGATTCCAATTGCTCAGGAGCGCAGCTGACATGCCGATAAAACCGAAGGCTCTCACTTTCATTTGCGGTGGATGCGGTTGGAAGAAAACCGTAGCCCCTAAAAGCGATGCCTTAAAGCCCGGAGACAGGTTTAGCCATTGCCCGAAATGTGGAAGCGGCGATCTCTCAATCAGGCGAGCTACCGGATGGGAAAAGCTCTGGATTGGAATCTGGCTTGAAAACTAGAACCTTCGATAGTGGGTGAGTGTTGAGGGATTTCTTCTAATTGGGCGAAGCTGAAACGCTCAAGAAATTATGAGACCGGGTACGTCTGTTCGAGTTTGAGCAGTACGGACATCCGGCTAGGACTCAGGCGGATCATGGGTATCATTTTTGGGGCCATTATTATTTTTGTTGTGCTGATCGCTTTGGTCGGCGTTGTGACTGAAGGGGCAAAGGGTGTCAGCTCACGGGTAATTCGTCCTTATGTAGGGCTGCTGCTGATCGCCGCTCTGATAGCCGTTATGGGCTTGATGCTAGGGTGGATGTTTCGCGGTATCGAAGACTATTTCCTGATGACGGCAAAAGGATTAGCAATTTTTACGGGCGTAATCTTGTGCCTGCACCTGATTGCCGTTATTGCCAAGCAGATTTTCGCTGCAGACTAACTTCGTTAGGCTCGATGCCAGATACAGATTGCAGACCCTTATCGCTAGGGAAAAAATGGCCCTTGCTGCCATTGCACTGCGCTATCTCGTTATCACATCCTACTTTGTTCACCTAATCACCTCTAAATCTGGCGAACTGGGTAGCAGCAACGCAGTTGTGATTTAGGGTTAAAGAACGGGAGCAAGCAGCCGATAAAACAGGCACAGGAGCTGAAAGCATATTTGTATACGAAACACAATGCCAAGGATGTGAAAGATGATTATTATTGTAATCGCTGCAATTATCGCAGCTGTGATTGTATTCAAGCTACTGCTTCCGCTATTGGGACAAATGGTCGGCGTCGTGATTGGCGGCGTTCTATTAATTGGCGCTATAGCTTTGTGCGTAGCTTTTCCACCCATTATTATTCTCATAATCATCGCAGGATTTTTTATGGCAGGTACAAAAAAATCCAAGGAGAAACAATGAGCGTTACGACAGAAGCCGAACTAGCAGATGCGGTAAACCGAAATGAAGACACCATCATAATTGAAGGTGATCTTGCAAAAAAAACTGTTCGGATTAAAGCTACAGGAACGGTTGCATGGGTCGTTGCGATTGGCTCTATCGGCATAGTTTTTTATGGTGTTGTCGCTACGCTTGGCACAGGAGGCGCAGCTGCACCAATTGCTACCGTAGGATTTGCTACTGGATCTGCCGCTGCAATTAGCGTTCTAGGGGCGGCAGCAACCACTGCCGCTATATCCATGGCAGTTTCTGTGAGAAGCCTCAGCGTACTGAAGAAACTTAGGGGCAATTATAAGATAGCGATTAACTCAGGAGATAAAGTTACGCTTAAGCGATGCTGATCTGCTAATGTATTTTCCTGAGTTTTGTAAGCTAATCGAGCACCGCCTGCAGCCGAAAGTTTTGTTGGCTACAGGCGGGATTTTATGACTGACTGAGCGTTTTTACGGCTTGTATTTCACTTCGAATACAGCCACCGCCATATGCTTTTCCTCACGCTTGGCATCATCCTTAGCCCAATGTGGCACTGTCTGGTATTTCTTCAGCTCATAGCTGATTTTACCTCGCGCACGCGGAAACTCTGCGCGGTGCTCAGCTTCTTGACTGGCAAGCATGGTCTTCAAGCCGTTTTCTGTCTTCTTCGTAGTAAATACAAGATAGTTAGTAACCAGCCTTGAATCCTCTCGAACTGTATTGCTTACATATGAAAGACGCACCAAATCTTCGTACAGATGAGAATTTCGAGACCCACGCTTAAACTCTATTACATGAACCGGCACACCTCTGCGCCCGGTGCGAAGGACCAGATCGAATCGACCGTTGCCACGCAATTTTTCATTGCTTAAAAGGTCATTTATCTCATCCTCGCTCACGCCTGCATCAATCAGTGTTTCTTTGACAGAAGCTTCGAGACGATAACCAAAGTTAGTGAACGAGTCAGCGAAATGGCGGGCGACATGAACAGCCATAAAATATTCCGGCATCCGGCTTAGTGGCATGTCACAGTGTTCGCGTGCCATTTCGCTCGCGTGGGTTAAGGCCTCTATGATTGCGTTTAGACGCCTATTCGATGAAGATTTTAGCAGTGATCCGGTCAATTGATTCTCCTTTAGATGCATCGTGCTACCGAGTGGATTGCAATCGGAATAGCATTACCAAATGTAGATCGGCAGTCGTCGTGTTTTCATGAGTCGGTGGTGGAAATAGCTTTCAGGCAAATGAGCAAGGCTGGAGGGGCAGGGTGTCAAATCCAAAAGTAGCCTAAGAATTTTTTGCTCCACGATCAAGTTTTGAATTTTGCAGCCGATATTGTGTAATTCTCCGCACGCTCGCCTTCTAGTAGCGTTCGGGTAGCATTGAGGGGAGATGAAGGTATGTGGGATAAATTGTTTTCGCTATTTGCTGCTTTGTTAAACATGTGGTCAAAGCTGAGTGAAGAAGATAAGCAAAAAATTATCAGCGCCATTGTAGATACCTTTACGGATTTCTTCCGTAAACAATATCAATCTTCCCAAGAAAATTCAGGCAGTGAAGAGAAAACCGTATGAATATTCTTGAATATTTGGTAAGCAGATCAGGATCGACGGTCTTAAATCGGACACTGAACGGCGTTGAATCCGCAGTAAACGTTGCCACGATTGGTTCGCTTGGAGAATCAAAGGCTGGTAAATTTGCTCACGATGTTCGAGCTTTGGTTTCAAGTGATGAGTTTGTTACTCAATTAAGCGAAGATATCGGTGAGCCAATACCAGCAGAGACTGAAGATGAATATGTAGAGCGTGCAAAACAGAAAATGCGCGATCTGCTTATGGCAAAGCTGAAATAGAGGAAGTATTTTCTTCGGTGAGTATAAACCGGCATTAAGTCGGTTTTTTATTGCCTGCCGAAAAGAGGTGTAGGAAGGTTTTAAAAGAGGGTGCCTGTACGTGAAATCTGGTGTGTTGGTGGACACTGAGAGCCACACAATCGGTCTGAGCGCGCAGAGCGTCTAAGTCGTTATTCAGGGATGGCTGGTTGACCGTCTCGAACGTCAAGCTCGCGAGCTGGTTGAGGATCTGGTGATTGGATTTGCTGGTGATGACTGTCTGAATCGCAAGAGCCAGGTCTTGCTGGGACTGGAAGGTGTGGACGTGTGTCTGTGCAGGACGAAGCCTCATGAGGTTGCGTGGCGTGTACGTCTCTATGGTGTATGGGTTAGAAAACACTCGCCTTTGCAGGCGGTAGGCGCTACTCGCCAGTCGGTCTGCTGTCGCCTCCGGGAATCGTCTGATGAGTCTGTTGGTGTGTACGTGAAGAGCATCAAACCCAGTCTTCACAGCTTGATCTGAGGGGTAGAATCTCAGGTAGAGGAGGTACATCAGGCGCCTGTAGCTACGATTAATCGGTATTCACCGGTGGCCACCTCCGCAACACCTTATGTACATCATCCACCACTGCTTTGCTCATGGTGGTCAGGTGGTGAGCTGCCCAAGCGTTTCTATCTGTCTCCTTGTCATTAGCAGCGTTGGCAGTCAACAGCTTGGCCAGGTACAACAGATCAGAAGCTTGGGCCAGAGCATTACCAATAGGAACGCCGGGGTTTACGCGAAACAGCGGCTGGTTGTCGCAATAGTGGAACGGAGTGAGGCCAATGGTCGTCAGTTCGGGTTTGTCGCTCATCTGCCACCTCCTTCAATGAGAGAGGTGAGAGCGAGCAGAGAGGCTTGATAGGATTTGGAACTGCGTGGAGGGGAAAGACTTCGTTTGTGCGGATTTACAGTTTCCATGTCTAGCTCCGTGACTTGGGGAGCGCAACTCGTCGGGTTACCAAGCCCGATCGCTGGATTTCCAGCGACCTCATGAGGGTATACCGATGCCCCTCGCGCCATCAAGACGCTAGCCTGCTCAAACACACAGCAAAGCAGATTCGTACGCAACTCTCGGATTTTGCCTACAACTACGCCGAGAGTCACCCCGATATGCTTAGGACCTAACAAGACGGTCGAAAGCCGAAGCAAAAAACGCCGACTTTCAACTTATGGAAAAGTGGTGTTTTTGCGCATGCGGTAGGGCGGCAGTTCATGCATCAGCGAGGTTACAAGCTGCTGCCCACCAACACTCTGGAGTGGGCCCGGGTCGAATCCTTGCTGGTCGCAGCTGGCGCCAGGATCGTTGAGGGCAGCGGGTCGCGGGTACGCTTTGAACTCAACGGTGTGGTCGGGACTTTTCATCGGCCGCATCCGGGCAACGAAGCAAAGCCCTACCAGGTGCGGGATGTTCGGGCTTTTCTTGAACAAGCAGGAGTTAACCCGTGAACGTTATGAATTATCAGGGCTACGCTGCCCGGAACGAATACAGCGATGAAGACGGCCTTTTTGTAGGTCACATTGCTGGCATTAGGGATGTCGTTGGGTTTCACGGCGAATCGGTCGGCGAGCTTCGCTCAGCATTTGAAGAGGCAGTCACAGACTATCTGGAAATGTGCGCCAAGCTCGGCCGCGCACCGCAGAAACCCTATTCGGGAAACCTGAGTTTGCGTCTCGCTCCAGCGCTGCACGCGACAGTCGCTGTAAAAGCACAGCTTGCTAACAAGAGTATCAATCAGTGGGTAGCTGATGTTCTTGATCGTGAAGCACGTGTCTGACGAGTCTTCTTCCCAGTGGTGAGCCGCAAGGCTCGCTCAAATTTATCATCGTCCAATTCAGAATCTCGTTGATCCAGAATGATCTCCTCGGCTTGTTTGAAAGCTCCACGGCCTCCATTCGATAAAAAGGTCCCTGTTTTTTTTCTCCTGTCCGTCCCCCCGCTGTGTTTTTCGCTCCCACATTTTTATGCTTGCAAGAATGCGAATGAGCGACCGCTGATCGTTATATGGCCGATTGTTCCCACTGAGTGGGAAACCTGTTTCAGTTAATGAGAAACATCGTGCCACCATGCAGGCAATAGCATGGGGCCAACAATGAACTACAACACGCCAACCGATCGCTTGCTGCAAATCCTCGTAACCTTGGGGCAGTCCGGTGAGGCGATCTCCGCCAAAGAGCTGTCCGAGCAGCTGGCCCAGCCGCTCAGCAGCATCTATCGCCATCTTAAAACCCTCCTGCGCTGGGGCCTGGCCGAAGAAAACGGCCACGGCCGCTACTTGCCGGGGCCTGCCTGTTTGCAACTGGCCAAAAAGTTCGACCGCGAAGCGGTGTTGGTGACGTTGGCCAAGCCCGAGCTCAAGCGCCTGGCCGAGCAAACCCAGGAAAGCGTTGCGTTAATGGTGCCCAGTAACGGTCAGGCCATTTGCATTGAGCTGATCGACAGCCCGCAACCGCTGCGCTGCTGCTACCAAAAGGGGTTGGCGCAACCATTGCTGGTGGGCGCTTCGGCGCGGGTGTTGCTGGCGCACATGGATGAGGCGCAAAGCCTGTCGGCGCTGCTGGCCCAAGGCGTCGACAGCGGCGAAGTTGCGACCTATCAGCGCAGTTTTGCCGAGATCCGGGCTGCCGGTTACGCCGTGAGTCAAAGTGAAATCGACGACGGCATCTGGGGGGTCAGTGCGCCTTTGATCGACAGCCGCGACCGCCTGCAAGGCGCTATCAGCCTCATGGCCCCTGCCTTCCGGGCTCAACAGCGCACTGAACGCCTGATCCGCTGGACCCGTGATGTGGCGCTGCGTCTGAGCGCCCGGCTCGACTGAATTTGACTGGAGTTTCAAACATGACCGTTGTTCCTGACATGCCATTGTGGACGGGTCGCATTGACGACGCCGAAGGGCAAGGCGCGCTGCGCTGGCACCAATGGGTCAAACCCTTTGCGCAAAACCAGCCTGCGGGTGTCGCACTGGTTGGTTTGGCCTGTGATGAAGGGGTCAAACGCAACCAGGGCCGCACCGGTGCACGCCAAGGCCCGACAGAACTGCGCAAGGCTTTAGCCAACCTGGCGTGGCACGGCCACGCGCCGCTGTATGACGCCGGCGATGTGAGTTGTACCGACAGCAACCTCGAAGGCGCACAGCAGAGCTACGCCCACCACGTCAGCGAGTTGCTCGACCAGGGACATTTACCGCTGGGGCTGGGTGGTGGCCATGAAATCGCTTTTGCAAGTTTTAGCGGTCTGGCCGATCACTTGCGCAAACGCACGGCGAAGGCCCGTATCGGTGTACTTAATTTCGACGCGCATTTTGACTTGCGCCTTGCCGAACAAAGCAGTTCAGGCACTCCTTTTCGCCAGATCGCCGAGTATTGCCAGCGCGCTGAAATGCCCTTCACTTACGGCTGCCTGGGTGTTAGTCAGCTCAACAATACTCAGGCACTGTTCGAGCAGGCGCAGCGGCTGAATGTGCGTTTTCGCCTCGACCGTGAGATGAACAGCTGGGACGTTACCGCCTGCGAAAGATTCATCGATGATTTTTTGCAAGACGTCGATTACCTCTACATGACCATCTGCCTCGATGTTCTGCCCGCTAGCCAGGCGCCCGGCGTCAGTGCGCCGTCTGCCCATGGCGTGGACATGCAAATCGTCGAGCATCTGGCGCGCTATGCCAAAGCCAGCGGTAAATTGCGCATGGCCGACATCGCCGAACTCAACCCCAGCCTTGATATCGAAAACCGAACCGCCCGCATTGGCGCGCGTCTGCTCGCAAGCCTGATTGATTAAGTTTTCCGAAAATCCCTGAAACCACTTGTTAAATCATAAGAAAAAGAGAAATTCGCCATGCTGACATTCGAACTGGATGCGCTGAGTACCCTTGCTCTCGCGTTGCTTCTCCTGGGCTTGGGTGCACAACTGAAAAAACGCAGTTACTGGCTGCGCCAACTGTGTGTTCCCGCACCGGTGATTGGCGGCTTTGGTTTTGCCCTGCTGATTTGGCTGCTACGCAGCCAACAGTGGCTGAACCTGACCCTCGACACCAGCTTGCAAACCCCGTTGATGGTGGCTTTCTTTACCACTGTCGGCCTGGGCGGAAGCCTGGGCTTGCTGCGTAAAGGCGGCAAGTTACTGTTTATCTACCTGGGGGCGTGCTGGGGCTTGGCGCTGGTGCAGAACGTAGTCGGCGTAAGCGTTGCCAAACTGTTGGGTATTGATCCGTTACTGGGAATCATGGCCGGTGCGGTGTCCCTGGAAGGCGGTTTTGGTGCGGCGGCGGCTTTCGGCCCGATTGCTGAAAACCTCGGTGCCGTCGGCGCGACTACTGCGGCGCTGGCGGCCGCGACCTTTGGTATGGTGGCGGGCGGTTTGTTGGGTAGCCCGCTGGCGCGCTGGTTGATTGAGCGCAACAAACTCACGGTTAAAGCGGAAGCGGTGGGCAGCCTGAAGGCGTTCGAAGACGTGGTCCATAACCCGCCTGCCGCGCTGGATGCACCGACCCTGTTGCGCTTGTTGACCTGCATCGTGGTGATCATGGTCCTGGGTTTCTGGCTGGGCACCAGCTTGCAGCAGCACTTGGGCATTGTGTTGCCCAGCTATGTGGGCGCGATGTTTGTGGCGATTATTTTGCGCAACCTCAATGACCGCAGCCAGGCGATCGACATGCCGGACCATGCTGTCAGCACCATTGGCGACGTGTGTTTGGGCATGTTTCTGACCATGGCCATGATGAGCCTTAAGTTCTGGGAGCTGGAAAAGCTGGGATTGCCGCTGCTGGTGATCCTGGTGGTACAAGTGGTGATCATGATTTTGCTGTGCGTATTCGTTTTGTTCCGCCTGTTTGGCCGTAACTACGACGCTGCCGTCCTTTGCGCAGGCTTCATGGGGCACGGGCTGGGCGCTACACCCAACGCCGTGGCCAACATGGGGGCTATCTGTGACCACTACAAAGTGTTCTCGTATAAAGCCTTCATCATCGTGCCGTTGTGCGGCGCCGTGCTGATCGACATTGTGGCCATCCCGATGATCACCTGGTTTATCAACGCCTTCAGCTAGAGGGCGGTCTCATTTGGACTGAGCGGGTGAAGTGCGTAACCTCCAGTCGATTTGGAGCAGCGGATGAGCCGCCATCGGCTATTTAATGATGATTAGTGGGAGCGGATGATCGAGGTGTTACTGCCGGTGATAACCGTCAGTTTGTCGACGCGGTAAATCCGATACCGCGTACGTCACCTCAGCCTGAATATCAACTCCAGTTCGGCTCAAACCTAATGAGCGCAGAGAAAATTCACGACCTGATTCGGCACATAGATCACCTTGGTTACTGCACGCCTTTCAAGGGCCTCGATGACTTTGCCCCGAGCCATATCGACGTCGACCAACTCCTCACCGGTCCCCTCCGGAAGATCATCCACATACTTGCCGTTAATGTAGATTCGTGTCGCCTTGACCGGGCGCACTCGAGCTTGGGGCCATGGTGCAGAGTCAATAGTATCGTAGCCCAACTGCTCCCAGATCTCAGAGCAGACGTGCGGAGCAAAGGGGAACAGGGCCTTCACAAAGTCAGCGCCAATTCGTTCGAAAAAATGTAGGAAAAACTCCCCGGCCTCCATTCAAAAAAAAGCCCCAAAGCTAATCAAACTTCGAGGCCTCTTCATCTCAAACATCCCATCAAAACGTTGGCGGCGTAATCACCCAAATCACCACCGCATCCACCTCTCCGGGATTGCCATACCGATGCGGCTCCTGACTCGAGAAGCTGAAACTGTCTCCCTCGCTCAGCAGAAAATGCCGTTGCCCAACCCACAACTCAAAACGCCCCGACAACAGATACCCGGCTTCTTCCCCCTCATGGCTGTAACTCTGCTGGCTATAAGTGCCAGGCGGAAACCGTGAATGCAACATCTCCAGTTGCCGATTCGGCTGCGGGGTCAGCAGTTGGTCGACGATTCCATCCTCGTAATGCACGCTCATCCGCGTGTTCTTGCGCACCACCACGCCGTGGTCTTCCGGGGCGGTGGCGGCTTCGCTGGCGAAGAACCACTGGATGGTCACGCCCAGGCTGCGGGCGATGTTGAAGAGGGCGGGGATGGAAGGGTAGGCGAGGTTGCGTTCGAGTTGGCTGATGTAGCCAGCGGTCAGCTCGCTCATGTTCGCCAGCTCGGCCAGGGTCATGCCCCGGCGTTTGCGCAGGCCGCGGATTCGGGTGCCGAGAAAACTGGGCTCTGGTGCGGCGCTGTCTTTACTGCCGTTGCTCATGCGTACTCCAGGCCGGGGTTTGGGGGAAAACCCCGGAGTATAAACAGGCTCAAAGCGCCCAGGCGACTTTCAAACCTTCGTAGATGGCCTCTTCGGCAGTGCGCGGCGCCAGGCAGTCACCGATCCGGCGAAACTCCACCAGGCCTTGCAGTTCTGCGCCCAGGGTGTCGACCGGTTGATGACCCTGGCAGAGCACCAGGGTGTCGATATTTTCCAGCAACATCGGCTCGCTGCTCGCGGTGTGTTGCAGGTAGACGGTGCTGTCATCGCAGCCGTAGAGGCGGGCGTAGGGGGTGATGGGGATACCCAGTTTGTGCAGTTCGCCGGCCAGTTGGTCGCGCACGTACAGCGGCAGGTTTTCCCCGCAATGGGTGCCGTTGACTGCCAGGTGCACCTGATGCCCGGCGCGCACCAGGCGCTCGGCGATGCCGGGGCCGATCCAGTCGCAGCGCCAGTCCACCACGACCACCGAACGACCTATCTGTACTTCATTACGCAGCACTTGCCAGGCGTCCACCACCTGCAGTTCGCCGCCACGCTCGAAGGTTGGCCAATAGGGCTCGGCGCCAGTGGCGATGATCACCAGGTCGGGGCGCTCGCGCTCCACCAGGGCGCGGTCGACCCGAGTGTTGCGCACCACCCGTACACCCGCCAGTTCCATCTCCCGCTGCAGGTTGGTGCTGGCCCCGCCGAACTCGCTGCGTCGCGGTAACAGCTGCGCCAGCAGCACCTGGCCGCCGAGTTGCGCTGCCGCTTCATAGAGGGTGACCTCGTGCCCGCGCTGGGCCGCTACCGCAGCGGCTTTCATGCCGGCCGGCCCGCCGCCGGCAATCATGATGCGCTTGCGTTGGCCGGTAGTTTGCCGGTTGCCGAAGATCAACTCGCGCCCGGTTTCCGGGTGCTGGATGCAGGAGATCGGCAAGCCTTTGTGGAAGTGGCCGATGCACGCCTGGTTGCAGGCGATGCAGGCGCGCACGTCTTCTACACGGCCGCTGTCGGTTTTGTTGGGCATTTGCGGGTCGCAGATCAGCGCGCGGGTCATGCCGCAGACGTCGGCCTGACCCCGGGCCAGGATCAGCTCCGCTTCCTGGGGCTGGTTGATGCGCCCGGTGACGAACAGCGGGATGGACAGACCGGCCTTGAAGGTTCCGGCTTCCCTGGCCAGATAGGCCGCTTCGATCGCCATGGGCGGCACGATGTGCACGGCACCGCCCAGGGATGCAGAAGTACCGGCGACGATGTGCACGTAATCCAGGCTGGTTTGCAATGCCTGCACGGCGAGCAGCGATTCGTCCTCGGTGAGTCCTTCCGGGTCGCGCTCGTCTGCGGAAATGCGCAGGCCGATGATGAAGTTTTCATCGGTACTGACCCGCACAGCAGCGATGATTTCCCGTAGCAAGCGCAGGCGCTGTTCCAGCTCGCCGTTGTAGCCATCGGTGCGGCGATTGACTCGCGGGTTGATGAACTGCGCGGGCAGATAACCGTGACTGGCGACCACCTCCACGCCGTCGATCCCGGCTTGAAACAGGCGCCGCGCCGCTGCCGCGTACCCGGCGACAATCTCGTCGATCATGGCTTGATCCATTGCCCGTGGCATCACCCGAAACCGCTCGTTGGGCACCGCCGAAGCTGAATAGGCCACCGCCAGCAGGCCGTCGCTGGACTCCATGATTTCCCGCCCAGGGTGGAAGATCTGCGACAGCACCACCGTCCCGTGCGCATGGCAGGTTTGCGCGAGCTTGCGGTAGCCCTCAATGCAGGCGTCATCGGTGGCCATCAACACGTGCGAGGTGTAACGCGCGCTGTCGTGCACACCCGCCACCTGCAGCACGATCAGCCCGGCCCCCCCTGCCGCGCGCGCCTGGTGGTAAGCGATCAGTTGATCATTGACCAGGTTGTCGGTGGGCATCGAAGTGTCATGTCCGCTGGACATGATGCGGTTTTTCAGGCGTTTGCCGCGTAGCAGCAGGGGTTCGAACAGGTGCGCGAAAGCGGGGGACGAGGTGCTCATGGTGGGGCTACTCCAGGCGGCCTGAAGCCGAAAGGGCCGGTTTTCGGCGTTATTATTTTTCTATAAGAATTTACCTTCAGTAAAAAATCAATAGTTTTGTTTACTGGATGTCGACTGGAAGCAGATGTAATGCCGATGTTACAAATCCGTTACTTCGATTGCGCAAGGCGAGCAATTCTCAACATATAAATTCTATTAATGGCAATGACAGGGTGCCTACCATTGGCCGGTACAGGCATTTGCAGAAAACAATAATAATCAAACTCTGAGGCCTACAATGAAGCTGCGTTCACTATTGGGTGTGGTTGTTCTGTCGGCATCTGGAAGTTATGTAAAAGTGCAGGCAGAAGATGTGGGCGAAGGATTGGTCGAGGGTGGCTCGGCAACTATTACCGCTCGCAATATGTATTTTAATCGTAACTCACTCTCGCATTATCCCGATGCCCGTGGTTGGGGGCAGGGTTTCCAGATGGATTACCAGTCCGGATTTACTCAAGGTGACGTCGGCCTTGGGCTGGATGCAAGTGCCTATACTGCCTACAAGCTGGATGGCGGTCGCGGTACGGTTGGCACGGGAATGTTTCCTGCTGAGGGGGATCGCGAAAGAACCGAGTCTGCGACACTCAACGCTTCGGTAAAGATGAAGTGGTCTAGCACTGTCATAAAGTATGGCGATCTGCGCCCATACAATCCGGTATTTGCGACTCCCGATTTACGCCTGATGCCGATGACCACCCGTGGCATACAACTGTTGAGTGATGATATCGACAAAGTCAGCATCGATATCGGGCATTTCCATTCCACCAGAGGTTATACCAGTACAGGTCACGACGGTGGCTTCATGGCGGGTTACGCCGGGGTGGACAGCGGCGATGTCGATTATGCAGGCTTCACCTACACGCCAGTAGAGCAGGGCGGCGTCGGCTTCTACGTGTCCCGGGCGCAGGACTTGTGGCGCCAGTACTATGTCAATGGCAACTATAGCTTTGTCCTGACTGCGGAACAGACTCTCGGCGTTGACTTCAACCTCTATCGATCACTGGATCAGGGCCAGGCCAATGCCGGCGATATCAATGTCAGCGCCTGGTCGTTGGCGACGTCCTATGCCAATGGCCCGCATACGCTGACGCTGTCTTATCAAAAGATCCATGGAGGTCAGCCATTTGATTATCTGATGGCTTCCGATGGGACTTACATGGACTCGATCTATCTGGCCAACTCTTCGCAATACGGGGACTTCAATGGCCCTGGCGAACAGTCAGTCGGCCTGGCCTATGAATATGATTTTGGTTCTACGGGTGTTTTACATACCACGCTGGGCTTCAAGTATATCTATGGATTTGATATCGATAATGAGCAAGTTGATCCGGACGGGTTGTACGCTTACTTCGCTCATTCGGATAAGCAGATAGAGCGAGACGTCGATATTAAAACCGTTGTTGAAGCGGGCCCGCTGAAAGATTTGTCGGTTCGGGTGCGTTACGCCGAACATGCCTTTACCGGTGACAGTGTTAAACAACTGCGGATCATCACTCAATACCCGATCACTATTTTTTGATGTGCGTTCATCCGTCCAATAACAATAAAAGAGGTATCCCATGAAGCTCTCGAGTATCGCGTTGGCTGTAACCCTCTCGTCGCTGTCGTTGTCCGCACTGGCCGACACGGTCTACATCCATGCCGGTCGCCTGGTGGACGTGGAGCGCGGCAAGGTGCTGACGGACCAGCGCATCAAGGTCGATGGCGAGCGCATCGTGGCCGTTGAGCCCTGGAGTGCACCGCCGGCTGACAGCACCGTTATCGACTGGTCGGGCAAGACTGTGCTGCCGGGCCTGATCGACATGCACACGCATATCGCCGACTGGGACATGACCAACAACGTTGCCGAACCCCTCCTGCATTCTGCCCAGGACTACGCGCTGCTGGGCGCCAAACATGCCTATCAGACCTTGCGCGCAGGGTTCACCACGGTCCACGACGTGGGGACCTACCGCGCGTTTACCGACGTCTCGCTACGTGATGCGATCAACGCCAATCAGGTGCTGGGGCCGCGGATGAATGTAGTCGGCGCTTATCTCTCAGTAGCGGGTGGCGGCGGTGAGGTGACGGGCCTGGCACCGGGCATCACGGTGCCGGACGATATGCGGGTGGGCGTCTATCGCGATACCAATGACGCAAAACTCAAGACCCGGTACCTGTTCCAGCACGGCGTCGACACCATCAAGATGGTCGGTACGGGCGCCGTATTGGCCGAAGGCACCGAGCCTGGCCAGATGGAAATGACCGAGGACGAAATGCGCGCGGTAGTGCAGGAGGCCAAGGTGCACAAGAGCTATGCGACCGTGCACGCCCATGGCGCCGACGGCATCAAGGCGGCTATCCGCGCCGGCGCAAAATCCGTGGAGCATGCCTCGCTGCTGGACGATGAAGGCATCAAGCTGGCCAAGGACAACGGCACTTATCTGGTCATGGATATCTACAACGGAGACTTCATCGACAAGATCGGGCGCGAGGAAAAGTGGCCGGAAAGTTACCTGCGCAAAAATACCGAAACCACCGAAGTACAGCGTGAAGGTTTCCGCAAGGCGGTCAAGGCCGGTGTAAAAATCGCCTATGGCACCGATGCCGGGATTTACCCGCACGGCAAAAACGCCCGGCAGTTCGCCTACATGGTCAAGTACGGAATGACCCCAATGCAGGCGATTCAGTCCGCCACCGTGGTCGCCGCAGACCTGCTCAATTGGCAGCAGGACGTAGGCGCTGTCAGTGTCGGTCGCTTTGCCGACATGATCGCGGTCGAGGGTGATCCGCTGGCTGACATTGCGATCCTGGAGAAAACCCCGGTGGTCATGAAGGGCGGCGCGATTGTTCCGCCTGACGTGCTGCCGGGTATGTAAAGCAGCGCGACGTCTGGAGTCGGCGAGGGCAGTTGCTGTACAGTCGTTCAGCTTTTGAATGGCTCGTACAGGGCTCAACCCTCGCCTCCAGGAAGGTCGTGCAATGACTCAGGAAGTCCGATTCTCCAGAATGGCGCCGGAACTGCGCAAAACCAATCTCATCGAGGCCACGCTCGTGTGCCTGCAGCGCCATGGCTTCCAGGGCGCGTCGATCCGCAAGATTTCCGCCGAGGCCGGTGTATCGGTCGGGCTGATCAGTCATCACTATTCCGGCAAGGACGAGCTGGTCGCCGAAGCCTATCTGGCGGTGACCGGCCGCGTCATGGCACTGCTTCGCGCGGCCATGGAACAGGCCGCGCCCAATGCCCGTGAACGTTTATCGGCGTTTTTTCGCGGCTCGTTTTCCGCCGAACTGCTCGACCCGCAACTGCTTGATGCCTGGCTGGCGTTCTGGGGCGCGGTCAAGACGGCAGAAGCGATCAACCTCGCCCACGAACAGTCCTATGGCGAGTACCGGGCCATCCTGCGCAAGGTGCTCAACGAACTGGCGGAGGAGGAGGGCTGGCAACAATTCGATTGCGACCTGGCTGCCATCAGCCTCAGCGCCTTGCTCGACGGCTTGTGGCTGGAATCGGGTCTCAACCCCGGGACCTTCACGCCGGAGCAGGGCATGCAGATCTGCGAAGCCTGGGTCGACGGTTTGCAGGCCGGTGGTCGGCAGCGATTCACTTTGCAGACGACGGGCTGTTGATCGATCGTTCAGTAGTGGCTACTCTCTGCCTCCAGTGGTAACCACAACTCTAATAAGAAACACGCCTTCGGGCATACGCGGGACACCTAGCGATGACTCCTCGGGTATTGATCGTCGACGACGATCCGTTGATTCGCGAACTGCTGCAGGCCTACCTGTCCCAGGAAGGTTATGAAGTGCATTGCGCCGCCACTGCTGAGTTGGCCGAGACCTTCCTGGCGAGCCAGAGCGTCGACCTGGTGATGCTCGATATCCGCCTGCCGGGCAAGGATGGCCTGACCCTGACCCGGGAGCTGCGGGTGCGTTCGGAGGTCGGGATCATCCTGATCACCGGGCGCAACGATGAAATCGATCGCATCGTGGGCCTTCAGTGCGGCGCCGATGACTATGTGATCAAGCCGCTTAATCCGCGGGAACTGGTGTCCAGGGCGAAGAACCTGATTCGCCGGGTGCGCCACGCCCACACGCCACATCCTGTTGCTGCGGTTGCCCGCCCGGTCAAGCAATTCGCCGCCTGGGCGCTGGACACTGATCGTCGGCGGTTGATCGACCACAGCGGCAGTGAAACCCTGCTGACCCATGGCGAGTACCAGTTGCTCAGCGTGTTTCTGCGCAACAGCGGGCACACCTTGAGCCGGGATCAGTTGATGGACCAGATCCGCAACCGCGAATGGGTGCCCAACGATCGCTCCATCGATGTGCTGGTGGGACGCTTGCGGCGCAAGTTGCATGACGACCCGGCCGAGCCTGAACTGATCATCACCATCCACGGTGCCGGCTATCTGTTTACCGCCAGCGTCGCGGCCTGAGCGGCATGTGGCGCGGGATCTGGTTGTTGTTGATGCTGGCATCCACCGGTGTGACGGCTGCGCAAAAAATTCGCTATTGCGATTACCCGGTCTACCCGCCGATCTCCTGGAGCGACGGCAAACAGATACGCGGGCTCGCTCCCGGCGTGGTTAAAAAACTGTTCGGGCAATTGGGCTACGAGGTCGAGCTCGTCGAGCTGGATAACTGGAATCGCTGCGTGCTGGATGCCGTTGAAGGTCGGGTGGATGTGGTGCTGGCCTATCGCACTGCAGAGCGTGAGCAGGCCCTGGCTTTTTCGACGGTGCCGGTACTGCGCGAGGAAGTCGCGGTGTTCATCAATCGCCGGCACCCGGTAACAATAGATCGGCTGGAGGACCTGGCGCACTACCGTGGTGGTTTCCTGTTCGGAGAAAGTTATGGCGAGACGTTCGACCGCTTTGTCGACCAGCACCAGAACATCGAACGGGTCTCTGATAGCCAGCAGAACTTTGGCAAGTTGATCCGCGGCCGCATCGACTTCGTCGTCTCCGAGCGGCGCACCGGGCAAATGCGCGTCGATACCCTGCCGGGCACCCAGGACATCGTGGCCCTGGCCGATTCCTTTGGTGTGGATTACCTGCGAGTGGCCGTGTCGCGGCGTTCGCCCCTGGCCAGTCGCATGGTCGATATCAATGCGCAGTTGCAGCACATGGTCGATTCGGGCGAGATCGACCGCTTGCTTCACGAGAGTGAGGTCATCTACCGCGACACGCTCCAGCAACCGGCGGATCGACCATGATTCGGGCCCGGCCCGGCGGCCTGTTGCGGCGCCTGCTGCTGTTTATCCTGTTTTTCAGCCTGTGTTTTACGGTGCTGGCGAGCAGCGTGCAGCTGTACTTTGAGTATCGACGCGAGATGCGCGAAATCGACTCGCGCATGGAGCTGATTCGCGCCGGCTACCTGGCCAGCCTGGAGCGCAGTCTGTGGGACCTGAACCAGGATCAGCTCAACGTGCAGTTGCGCGGCCTGGTGGACTTTTCCGACGTGGCGCGCGTGCGCCTGATCAGCCCTGATTTCGATCTGCTGCAAGGCACTGCCGAGCCGGTCGGGCCGCTGCGAATAGAACGTTTTGCCCTCGACTACCAGCCGCCATCGGGGGCGGTGCGTCATTTGGGGCAACTGGAGGTCACCACCGACCTGGGGGCGGTGCATGAGCGCCTGTACACCACCGGGCTGACCAGCCTGCTGTGGATGAGTGTGTTTCTGTGCGGCCTGGCGGTGGTGCTGTCGGGGTTGTTTTATCGCCTGGTTACTCGCCACCTGCAAGTCATGGCCGAGTTTGCCCGGCGCATCGCTGCGGGCGATTCCCACGAGCCGTTACGCCTGGACAAGCGTCGCCGTGCGGACGAAGACGAAGACGAAATCGACACCGTGGCCCATGCTCTGGACGACATGCGCCGGGCCATTCTCAGTGACATCGACCGCCGCGAAAGCGATCGGCTGGCGTTGCAGGATAACCGTGACGAACTGCTGCGAATGGTCGAGCGGCGCACCGCCAGCCTGATGCGCGCCAAGGATGAAGCGGAAGCGGCCAACCTCGCCAAGTCGCGTTTCCTTGCCACCATGAGCCATGAGTTGCGCACCCCGCTCAACGGCATCCTCGGCATGGCCGAACTGCTGCGCGATGCGCCGCTGGACGCACTCGGCGGCAAGCGGCTGGATGCGCTGTACAAAGCGGGCGAAGGGTTGCTGTCGATCCTCAATGAAGTGCTGTATTTCGCCCGGCTGGAGGAGGGCGCCAGCCATCCGGAGGCAGTGGAATTCTCGCTGCGGCAATTGCTTGATGAGGTAATGACACTGCTCGAACCCCGCGCGCTGGGCAACGACACGATCCTGCAATGCTACATCGACCCACGGGTAGCGCAGCGGCATCACGGCGCCGAACAATTCCTGCGCCAGGTGCTGAGCAACCTGCTGGCCAACGCCATCAAATTCACCGAGGGCGGGCAGGTCAAGGTGGAGGTAGCGCTGTTGCCTGGCGCCCCTGGACAACGGCTGCGCGTCAGCGTTACCGACGACGGCATCGGCATCGCGCCGGCGATGCAGCAGAAGATTTTTGAGCGCTTCACCCAGGCCAGTGAAGAGGTGGCGCAGCGCTTCGGCGGCACCGGCTTGGGGCTGGCGATCAGCAAGCATCTGGTGGAGCAATTGGGCGGGCGTATCGGCGTGGACAGCGAGGTCGGGCGCGGCAGTTGTTTCTGGTTCGAACTGGCGCTGCAAGCGGCCAACGGCGTGGCACCCGTTGCGGCAGACAGTGTTGCAGGGCAGGCTTTGCGCATTCTGGTGGTCGAGGACGTGGCGCTCAACCGCGAGGTGGTCGAGGGCCTTTTGCTGCGCGACGGGCATCAGGTCTGGTTAGCCGAGGACGCCGAGCAGGCATTGGTTCAATGTGCCGCGCGGTCTTTCGATCTGATCTTGCTCGACGTGCACCTGCCCGGCATCAGCGGCGTCGAGCTGTGTAAACGGCTGCGCGACACTCCGGGGCCGAATCGCCACAGCCGCCTGTTTGCCCTGACGGCCAGTGTGCAGCCGGCCCTGGTTCGCGGTTACCTGGATGCCGGCATGGACGGCATCCTCGCCAAGCCCCTGAAACTCGACACTCTGCGCCAGGCGCTGGCTGACCAGGCCCCCGTAGCCACTTCGCCACTCGATGACGCGGCCATGGATTGGCCGCTGCTGGAAACACACCGTACTTTGCTCGGTGAACAGAAACTGCTGGGATTGTTGAAGGTGTTGCGCGACTCGATTCAACAGCATAGCCATGCACTCGCCGAAGCGATCACGGCAGACGACTGCACCGAGGTCGCGCACCTGGCCCACCGCCTGGCTGGCAGCAGCGACTCCCTGGGATTTCGCGCGTTGGCCAACGTCCTGCGCGCATTGGAGCAAGCCGCAATGATCAACGATGAGGCTGCGTTACGCGGGTTGGCGCCGCAGGTGCACGAGCAGCTGCGGTGCTCGCGACAGACCCTGGCAGGCCTGTTGCAGGCCTGACGTACAAGTTTGTTACGACTTTTTACATCTTTGATCCTCAGGTTCAACTCGAACTTACATGCCTTTCCAATAATCGACGCAACCGCCACAGCGCGGTCTTCGAAGCTTATTGGAGATAATAATAATGAACTGCCGTAAAGCTCATCCTTCCTCGCGCCATGACGTCCTGTCAGCCGCCGCGCACCGCGCCGACTGCTGAGGTGCCGACATGAGCGAATCAATCGACCGCCAAGGTATCCACCTGACCCGCGCCCTGAAAAGCCGGCACATTTTCATGTTGTCCCTGGGAGGTGTGATCGGCACCGGGCTGTTCATGGGCTCCGGCGTGACCATCAACCAGGGCGGCCCGGTCGGGGCGATCCTGTGCTACCTGGTCGCCGGCTTCCTGATGTACCTGGTGATGGTCTGCCTCGGTGAACTGTCTGTGCAAATGCCGGTGTCCGGCTCGTTCCAGACTCACGCCACCAAATTCATCGGGCCCGGCACCGGCTTCATGATCGGCTGGGTCTACTGGATGAGCTGGGCCACCACCGTGGGGCTGGAATTCACCGCAGCGGGCATGTTGATGGAACGCTGGTTCCCGACCGTGCCGATCTGGTACTGGTCAGCCTTGTTCGTCGCGGTACTGTTCGGCCTTAACGCCCTGGCGACCCGTGCGTTCGGCGAAGCGGAATACTGGTTTTCCGGGATCAAGGTTGCTGCGATTCTGGGGTTCATCGTGGTCGGCGTGCTGGTGATCTTCGGCGCCATCCCGCTGACCAGTGGCGAGCCGGCGCCGATGATGACCAACCTGATTGGCGACTCACTGTTCCCCAACGGCCTGTCAGCTGTGTTCGCAGTGATGATGACCGTGGTGTACGCGTTCCAGGGTTGCGAAATCATGGGCGTGGCGGCTGGCGAAACCGATCAGCCGGAGAAAAGCATTCCCCGTGCGGTTCGCAACGTGGTGTTTCGCGTATTGATCTTCTACGTGCTGGCGATCGTGGTGCTCTCGGCCATCGTGCCCTGGCAGCAGGCCGGACTGATGGAGAGTCCGTTCGTGCAGGTGTTCGATATGGTCGGTATTCCCTACGCTGCCGACCTGATGAACTTCGTGATCCTGACGGCGATTTTGTCGGTGGGCAACTCCGGGCTGTATGCCTCGACGCGCATCTTGTGGGCAATGTCCAAGACCGGCATGGCCCCGAAAAGCTTCTCGCCATTGAGCAAGCGCGGCGTGCCGTTGCGGGCGTTGAGCATCACCCTGTGCTTTGCGCTGGTGTCGCTGATGACCAGTTTTGTCGCCGCCGATACTTTGTTCATGGTGCTGATGGCGGTGAGCGGCATGTCGGGCACGGTGACCTGGATTGTCATTGCCCTGGCGCAGTACAAGTTCCGCAAGGCCTACCTGCGTGATGGCGGCAAACTGAGCGATCTTAAATACCGTGCGCCCTGGTTTCCGCTGATTCCGCTGACGTGCATTGTGTTGTGCTGTTCGTTGTTTGTGTTCCTGGCACTGGACGAGACGCAACGGCCTTCACTGTATTGGGGCGGTGGCTTTATCGCGCTGTGTTACAGCGCTTACTTCCTGATTTATCGCAAGCGTCAGGGGGTGTTGGCGCCGAGCTTGCCGTCTGTTTGATGGCTTGAGGCGGACAAAGAACGCGACGGGTGACCGTCGCGTTTTTTTGTTTCAAGGCTGCGAACACGGTCATTCTCGCTGTAATGGGCAGGGGCATGTGCCCAGTTGTTCAAAGTTGTAACAAGCGCAGCCTTCTAGCCCGTTAAATAATCAATAAATCTATATATATCAATTAGATAATAAGAATTTAGCTCGATCTAGCCACCAATTGCCGCCTTACTGAACACTCGTTTAGTATGGCCTCAGTCGCATCACCTCATTCCAATCAAAAATAATCCGAGGCCCCGCAATGACTACTCAACCTTCACTGCTCAGCCAGGTCGAAGCAGGCGTTGCCTGGATCACCCTCAACCGCACGGCTCAGCGCAACGCCCTCGACATCCCGACCCTGAAAAACCTGCACGCCCTGCTGGACGAATTCAACGCCGACCCGGCCGTTCGCGTTGTCGTGCTGACCGGCAGCGGCCGCAGCTTCTGCGCCGGGGCGGACCTCGCGGAGTGGGCCGAAGCCGAAGCCCGTGGCGATCTGGAAACCTATGGCTGGACCGAAACCGCCCATGCCCTGATGAGCCGTCTGTACAGCCTGGAAAAACCCACCATCGCCGCCATCAACGGCACTGCTGTCGGCGCCGGCATGGACCTGACCTTGTGCTGCGACCTGCGCCTGGCCGCGCAGTCGGCGCGGTTCAAGGCTGGCTACACCAGCATGGCGTACTCCCCGGACGCCGGTGCCAGCTGGCACTTGCCCAGGTTGATCGGCACCGAACAAGCCAAGCGCCTGCTGTTCCTCGATGAACTGTGGGGTGCAGATCGGGCCCTGGCCACCGGGCTGGTAGGCGAAGTGTGCGCCGATGAACAACTGCTCGACGTCGCCGGCGAACTGGCAACGCGCCTGGCCAACGGCCCGACCTTCGCTTTCGCCCAGACCAAGAAACTGATGCGCGAAGGCGCCCAGCGCGACCTGCCACAGCAACTGCAAGCCGAACTGGCGGCCGGCCTGCTGTGTGGTCGCAGTGAAGACGGCGCAGAAGCGTTGCGGGCTTCCGTGGAAAAACGCCCGGCACGTTTCGTCGGCAAATAAGCCTGCACCACCCTCATACCCCGTGAACGAACAACAGGTAGCACCATGAATTTCCAACTGACCCAAGAACAAGAAATGTTGGTGGAAGCGGTACGCAGCTTTGTCGCCAAGGAACTGCTGCCCCACGAGGAAGCGGTCGACCGCGCAGACGAAGTCTCCCCTGAGTTGGCGGCAGAGATTCGCGGCAAAGCCATCGCCGCCGGTTTCTATGCTTTCAACATGCCGGAGGAGGTCGGTGGCGGCGGGCTCGACTACCTGTCCCAGGCGCTGATAGAGCGTGAGCTGTCAAAGGTTTCGTGGGCGCTGCACGTGTTCGTCGCACGGCCTTCGAAGATCCTCATGGCCTGTACGGGCAGCCAGATCGGCGACTACCTGCTGCCTTGCATCCAGGGCGAGAAAATCGACTGCTTCGCCCTGACCGAACCCGGTGCCGGGTCCGACGCCAATGCGATCAAGACCCGCGCCGTGCGCGACGGTGAAGACTTCGTCCTGAACGGCAGCAAGCACTTCATCAGCCACGCCGGGCACGCCGATTTCGCCATAGTCTTTGCGGTTACCGACACCTATGAACACAACGGCCGCAAGCGCAACGCCGTGACTTCGTTCCTGGTGGATCGCGACACCCCGGGCATGACCATTCGCCGCGGCCCCAAGTGCGTGAGCAACCGCGGTTACCACACCTTCGAAATGTTCTTTGACGACTGCCGGGTGCCGGCCAACAAAGTGCTCGGCGAAGTCGGCAAGGGTTGGGAAGTGGCCAACGCCTGGCTTACGGCCGGCCGGGTGATGGTCGCCGCCAACTGCGTCGGCCAGGCCCAGCGCGCACTCGACGTATCGCTGCAATGGGCGGCGGATCGCAAGCAGTTCGGCCAGCCGATCGGCACGTATCAGGGTATCTCGTTCAAGCTTGCCGATATGGCCACGCAGATCCGCGCGGCGGAACTGCTGACCTTGCATACCGCGTGGAAAATGGACCAGGGCACCATGACCGATGGCGAAGCCGGCATGGCAAAACTGTTCGCCAGCGAAGTGCTCGGACGCACCGCCGATGAGGCGGTGCAGATATTCGGCGGCATGGGCCTGATGGATGAAGGACCGGTGGAGCGCATCTGGCGTAACGCGCGGATCGAGCGCATCTGGGAAGGCACCTCGGAAATCCAGCGGCACATCATTTCCCGTGAACTGCTGCGGCCGCTGTTGCGCTGATCGTCCTGGAGAATTCCCATGTCGCAGACTATTCGTGACAACCTCAAGCGCCTGCTTGCCCCACGCCATTTGGCATTCGTCGGCGGTCGCAGCATGGCCCGTGCGCTCAAGCGCTGTGCCGAAGGCGGCTACCAGGGGCAGATGTGGCTGGTGAACCCGCAACATGAAAGCCTCGAAGGTGTGCCCTGTGTGCGCAGCATTGCCGAGCTGCCCTGTGGCCCGGACGCGGTGTTCATCGCGACCAATCGTGAGCTGACCCTCACCGCCGTGGCGCAGTTGGCCGCGAAGGACGCGGGTGGTGCGATCTGCTACGCCTCCGGGTTCGCCGAGACCGGGGCGCAAGGCCAGGCCTTGCAGCAACAGCTGCTGCAGGCAGCCGGCCAGATGGCCTTGCTCGGTCCCAATTGCTACGGCCTGCTCGACTACTTGCACAGCTCGGCCCTGTGGCCGGTGGCTCATGGCGGCAAGCCAGTGGAGAAGGGCGTCGCCGTGCTGACCCAGAGCGGCAACTTCGCCTACAACCTGTCCATGAGCGACCGTTCACTGCCGGTGGCCTACATGGCATCGGTGGGTAACCAGGCGCAACTGGGCGTCGCCGAATTGATGGACGTATTACTCGATGAGCCGCGGGTCACGGCCATCGGCCTGCACCTTGAAGGGCTGAAGAACGTGCCGGGTTTCGCCCGCGCCGCGCACAAGGCGCTCGAAAAGGGCATTCCGATCATCGCGCTGAAAACCGGCGTGTCGCAGATCGGTGCCGAACTGGCCCTCAGTCACACCAGTTCGCTGTCAGGTTCCGATGCGCTCTACGACAGCCTGTTTGCACGCTTGGGCGTCATCCGGGTCAGCGGGCCGGTGAGCTTCGTCGAAACCCTCAAGGCCGCCGCTTGCGGAAAACTCCCCGCGGGCGACAGCCTGATCGCCCTGGCCTGTTCCGGTGGTGACGCTGGCCTGATTGCCGACTACGCCGAACGCAATGACCTGACGTTGCCCAAGCTCGACGAGACCCAGCGTGAAGAACTCGCGCAGGTGCTGCCCAGCTACGCCAACCTGGTCAATCCGCTGGATTTCACCACTGCGATCTGGGGTGACGGCGAAGCCTTGAACCGCATGCTCGACAGCGCCCTGCGGACCGAGGCCGACGCGGCCATGCTGGTGCTCGATTATCCGGCGGAATCGACCGGTGAACGCAAGGAATGCGACCTGTTGCTTGAGCTTTATTGCGCCGCGCTGGTGCGTCACGGCAAGACCGGTTTTGTCACCTCGGCGTTCCCCGAGCTGCTGCCGGCCAGCGCCCGCGAGCGCCTGCATGCCCAGGACGTGGCGGCGCTGCAAGGGGTCGAAGATGGCCTGGCCGCCTGGGGCCGCATTGCCGGTTATCAGCGTAATCGCCAGGCACTGCTGGCGCTCGGCGAGTCGGCACTGGTACCGCTGTGCCCTCGAGCTTTGACGGGTGAAGGTCGCCTGCTCAACGAGTGGGATTCGAAACAGGCGTTGCGCGCATTTGGCCTGCCGACGCCCAACGGTGTGCTGAGCACGCCGGCGAATGCACTGGTCGATGCCAATGGGTTGGGTTACCCGCTGGTGCTCAAAGCCGTCAGTGCACAACTGCCCCACAAAACCGAGGCCGGTGCGGTCGCGCTCAATCTGAAGGACGCCGCCGCCCTGAGCGCCGCGTTGCAAAAAATGCACGCGAGCATCGCCGATTACGCTCCGCACGTGCCCTTCGATCAGGTGCTGCTGGAACCCATGGCCACGCCGCCCCTGGCTGAACTGATTGTCGGCATCAAGCGCGAAAATGACTTTGGCCTCGCGTTGGTTATCGGCGCCGGGGGCATTTTGGTGGAGCTGCTCAAGGACAGTCGCAGCCTGCTGCTGCCGACCACCGACGGCGCCATTCGCCGCGCGGTGCTGAGCCTGCGCAGCGCCGGTTTGCTGCAAGGTTTTCGCGGCCGTGAAGCGGCCGACCTGGACGCGCTGGTGGCGGCGATCCGCGCCGTGGCGGACTACGCCTGCGAAAACGCCGACGCCCTGCTGGAACTCGATGTGAACCCATTGTTGGTCGGCGCCCACGGCACGACTGCGGTCGATGCGTTGATTCGCCTCGGCCACGAGTGAGGATATGAACATGCAAACCAAGACATTGACCGGTGGCCAGGCCCTGGTGCGACTGCTGGCCAACTACGGCGTCGACACCGTGTTCGGCATTCCCGGCGTGCATACGCTGGAGCTGTATCGGGGCCTGCCGGGCAGCGGCATTCGCCATGTGCTGACCCGGCACGAACAGGGTGCCAGCTTCATGGCTGACGGTTATGCCCGGGTCAGCGGCAAACCGGGCGTGTGCTTCATCATCACCGGGCCGGGCGTGACCAATGCGGCGACCGGCATCGGCCAGGCGTACGCCGACTCGATTCCGATGCTGGTGATCTCCAGCGTCAACCACACGGCCAGCCTCGGCAAGGGCTGGGGCTGTCTGCACGAAACCCAGGATCAGCGCGCCATGACTGCGCCGATTACCGCGTTCTCAGCGGTGGCGTTGAGTGCCGAGGACCTGCCCGAATTGATCGCCCGCGCCTATGCCGTGTTCGATAGCGAACGCCCGCGCCCGGTACACATTTCGGTGCCGCTGGACGTGCTGGCGGCGCCAGTGAATCGCGACTGGAGCAACGACGTGGTGCGGCGTCCGGGACGCGGACCGGCCTCGAACACGGCCATGGAACACGCCGCGACCAAGCTGCAAAACGCCAAGCGACCGATGATCATTGCCGGTGGCGGCGCCCTTCACGCGACGCAGGAGCTGCAAACCATCAGCACCCGACTGGCCGCGCCGCTGTTCACCAGCGTCGCCGGCAAAGGGCTGTTGCCACCGGATGATCCGCTCAACGCCGGTTCGAGCCTGTGCGTCGAGCCCGGCTGGAACCTGATCGCCGAAGCCGACGTGGTGTTGGCGGTCGGTACCGAAATGGCCGACACCGATTTCTGGCGCGAGCGCTTGCCGTTGACCGCCGAACTGCTGCGGGTGGACATCGATCCGCGAAAATTCAACGACTTCTATCCCTGTGCGGTGGCCCTGCAAGGCGACGCGCAACAGACGCTCGCCGGCCTGCTGGAGCGTCTGCCCGCCACCGTCCGTGATGCCAACGCAGCAATCGCCAGCGTCGCGAAACTGCGTGATGCGGTGAAGAACAGCCACGGCCCGTTGCAGTCGATTCACCAGGGCATTCTTGAGCGCATTGCCGCCGAGCTGCCGGACAACGCCTTCATCAGCACCGACATGACCCAGTTGGCCTACACCGGCAACTACGCCTTCAACAGCCGCGCCCCGCGCAGCTGGTTGCACCCAACCGGCTACGGCACCTTGGGCTACGGCCTGCCGGCCGGCATCGGCGCCAAGTTTGGCGCGCCCAATCGGCCGGGCCTGGTGCTGGTCGGCGACGGTGGTTTCCTCTACACCGCGCAGGAACTGGCGACGGCGGTCGAGGAACTGGACAGCCCGCTGGTCGTGTTGCTGTGGAACAACGATGCCCTGGGGCAGATCCGCGACGACATGCTGGGCCTGGACATCGAACCCATCGGCGTGTTGCCGCGCAATCCGGATTTCGCCGCCCTCGGGCGCGCGTTCGGCTGCACCGTCACCCAGCCGCAAAGCCTGGCCGAGTTGCAGACCGATCTGCGCCATGGCTTCAAACGCAACGGCGTCACCCTGATCGAGCTCAAGCATGCCTGCGCGCATTGATTTTCATTTTTTTGGGCTTTTTTAAAAGGAGCAGGCCATGCGTTTTTCCGATCTGACCCAACGAATCGCCGGTGACGGCGCCGCCGCGTGGAACATCCATTACCGCGCGCTGGCGCTGCAGGAACAGGGCGAAGACATTCTGCTGTTGTCCGTGGGCGATCCGGATTTCGACACCCCGGTGCCGATTGTCCAGGCGGCCATCGACAGCCTGCTTAATGGCAACACTCACTACGCCGACGTGCGCGGCAAACGCACCCTGCGCGAAGCCATTGCCAGGCGGCACCAGCAACGTAGCGGCCAGGCGGTGTCGGCCGACCAGGTCACGGTGGTTGCCGGTGCCCAGTGCGCGCTGTTTTGCGTGGCCCAGTGCGTGCTCAATCCAGGCGATGAAGTGATAGTCGCCGAGCCGATGTACGTGACCTACGAAGCGGTGTTCGGGGCCTGCGGTGCGGTGGTGATCCCGGTGCCGGTGCGGCCCGAGAATGGCTTCCGGGTATTACCCGAAGACGTTGCGGCGCGCATCACCCCGCGGACTCGCGCGCTGGCGCTGAACAGTCCGCACAATCCATCTGGCGCCAGCCTGCCGCGCACCACCTGGCAGGCATTGGCCGGGCTGTGCATCGACCATGACCTGTGGTTGATTTCCGATGAGGTCTACAGCGAATTGCTGTTCGAGGGCGAGCACGTCAGCCCGGCCAGTTTGCCGGGCATGGCCGAGCGCACCGCGACGCTCAACAGCCTGTCGAAATCCCACGCCATGACCGGCTGGCGAGTCGGCTGGACGGTGGCGCCGCCGGCGTTGGCGCAGCACCTGGAAAACCTCGCGCTGTGCATGTTGTATGGCTCCCCCGAATTCATTCAGGACGCTGCCGTGGTGGCGCTGCAAAGCAACCTGCCGGAGTTGCAGGCCATGCGCGATGCCTATCGCCAGCGACGCGATTTAGTCTGCGCCAGCCTTGCCGACTGCCCCGGCGTGCGCCCCCTGATGCCCGATGGCGGGATGTTCGTGATGGTCGACATACGTGAAACCGGGCTCAGCGCCCAGGCATTCGCCGACCGTCTGCTCGACCGCCATGGCGTCTCGGTCCTGGCCGGTGAAGCCTTCGGCCCCAGTGCCGCCGGGCATATACGCCTGGGCCTGGTGGTGGGGGCAGAACACCTGAGTGACGCCTGCCAGCGCATCGCCCGCTGCGCCAGTGAACTGATGGAGACCCGACACTATGCATGATTACACAGCGCTGTTTATCGATGGCCGCTGGCAGGCGCCCTCAGGGCAGGGCGTCGCCCAGGTGATCAACCCGGCGACCGAGACAGCCGCCGGTTCAGTGCCGCTGGGCGATGAACGGGATGTCGACAACGCGGTAGCCGCGGCTCGGCGTGCTTTCGGTTCATGGTCTTGCACACCTTCAAGCGTGCGCGCCGGCTACATCCGCGCGCTGGCCGGGCAACTGCGCGAGCGTGCCGACGAAATGGCCGCAGTGATCACCGCGGAACTGGGCATGCCGGTGCAGTGGTGCCGTGCGGTCCAGGTGGACGGGCCCATCGAGGGGCTTGAGCAATACATCGAACTGGCCGGCCTGATGGATGAAGTCCGCGAGGTCGGCAACTCATGGGTGGTGCGCGAGGCGGTGGGCGTTTGCGCGTTCATCAACCCTTGGAACTACCCGCTGCATCAGTTGATCGGCAAACTGGCACCGGCGCTTGCAGCCGGGTGCACGGTGGTGGTCAAGCCGAGCCAGGAAACACCGCTGCATGCGTTCTTCCTGGCGCAGATGATCGAGGAAATCGGCTTGCCTGCGGGGGTGTTCAACCTGGTCAGCGGGCCGGGTGCGAAAGTCGGAGAAGCGCTGGCCAGGCATCCGGACGTGGACATGGTGTCGTTCACTGGCTCCACCGGCGCTGGCGTTCGTGTGGCCCAGGCGGCGGCGCCGTCGGTCAAGCGCGTGTGCCTGGAACTGGGCGGCAAGTCGCCGCTGCTGATCGCCGAGGATGCCGACCTGGCCGCAGCGGTGCGCTATGGCGTTCAGGACGTGATGATCAACTCTGGCCAGACCTGCACTGCACTGACCCGCATGCTGCTGCCGGCGAGCCGTTACGCCGAGGCTGTGGAAATCGCCATCGCCGAGGCCCAAAGCTTGCGCATGGGGGATCCGCTGGACCCGCAGAGCTTCCTTGGGCCGATGTGTTCTGCGGCCCAGCGGCGCACCGTGCGCGACTACATCCAGATCGGCCAGCAGGAAGGCGCACGGCTGGTGCTCGGTGGCGAGACTGACGAATTCGAGCGCGGGTTCTACGTCAGTCCGACGCTGTTCGCTGACGTCGACAACCGCATGCGCATCGCCCAGGAAGAAATCTTCGGGCCGGTGCTGTGCCTGATTCCGTACGCCGATGAAGCGCAGGCGGTCCAAATGGCCAACGACTCGCCTTTCGGCCTGTCCAGCGGCGTCTGGACCGGCAACCGGGAGCGGGCCCTGGGGTTGGCGCGGCAGCTGCGTGCCGGGCAGTGTTTTCTGAACGGCGCGGCGTTCAACTATCAGGCGCCATTCGGTGGCTACAAACAGTCAGGCAATGGTCGTGAATGGGGGGAGGAAGGACTTAACGAATTCGTCGAAGTGAAGGCGATCCAGGTATGACTCCCCCCAACGTGCCAGCATTCAAGGAATACCCATGAAAGTATTGATCGTTCACGCCCATCCCGAACCCAACTCGTTCACCGCAGCCCTGCGTGACCAGGCTGTCGCGACACTCCAGGCCCAGGGGCACGAGGTCAAGGTCAGCGATCTGTACGCGATGAACTGGAACCCGGTGGCCAGCGCCGATGATTTTTCCTCGCGGGACAATCCCGACTACCTGGTGTACGCCCTGGAGCAACGCCTGGGCGTCAAGAGCCAGTCCCTGGCGCCGGATATCCAGCAGGAACTCGACAAACTGCTGTGGGCTGACCTGCTGATCCTCAACTTCCCGATTTTCTGGTTCTCCGCACCGGCCATGCTCAAGGGCTGGATCGATCGGGTGCTGGTGTCCGGCGTGTGTTATGGCGGCAAGCGTTTTTACGACCAGGGCGGTTTGAGCGGCAAGAAGGCGCTGGTGACAGTCACCCTCGGCGGGCGCGAGCACATGTTCGGCGAGGGCGCGATTCACGGTCCGCTGCAAGACATGCTGCGTCCTATCCTGCGCGGCACCCTGGCCTACGTCGGCTTCGACGTGCTGCAACCCTTTGTCGCCTGGCACGTGCCTTACATCAGCGACGAGGCCCGCAAGGGTCTCCTGCACGATTACCAGCAGCGCCTGGAGCACCTGAGCGACGAGCAACCACTGACGTTCCCGCGCCTGGCGCAGTTCGATGAGGCCCTTTATCCGCTACCCGTGTGAGTGCAAGTCACGCCGCTGGCGTTCATGCCGATGGACGCCAGGCCCCAGGTCTTTCTACACTGCCCGCAGTTCAGGGGGACAAGGGGGCAATGGATGAATCGCAATGAGCTACGCAAGGCCGACATCAACCTGATGGTGGTGTTCGAGACATTGATGCTCGAACGCAACGTCACGCGGGTTGCCGAGAAGCTGTTTCTCGGTCAACCGACCATCAGTTCGGCGCTCAACCGCCTGCGCACGATGTTCAACGACCCATTGTTCATTCGGGTCGGCCATCGCATGGAACCCACCGCACGCGCCGAAGAGTTGATCAAGTATCTTTCGCCGGCCCTGGATTCGCTGTCGATCGCCCTGAGCCTGACCCACGATTTCGATCCCGCAGTGAGCACCATGACCTTCCGCATCGGCCTGTCGGATGACGTCGAATTCGGCCTGCTGCCGCCGCTGTTGCGGGCCCTGCGCCAGGAAGCGCCGAAAGTGGTGTTCGTGGTGCAGCATGTCGACTACTGGCGCATTCCCGACTTGCTGGCGTCTGGCGACATCACTGTCGGCATCAGCCAGACCCGCGGCCTGCCGGCCAACGCCAAGCGCAAATTGCTGCGGCACATCCAGCCCAGCATCCTGCGCGCCGATGCGTCCGACACCCCGCTGACCCTGGACGAATACTGCGCGCGTCCCCACGTGCTGGTGTCCCACACCGCCAACGTCAGCGGCTACGCCGATGAATGGCTGGCAGAGATCGGCCGCACCCGCCAGGTCGTGCTGTCCGTGCCGCAATACAGCTCCTTGCCCGCGCTGTTGGCCGGCACCGACCTGATCGCCAGCCTGCCGGACTACGCGGCCGAAGCCATGGCCGCGTCCGGTGCACTGTTCAAAGAGCCATTCCCGTTCAAGACTCCGACCCTCGACCTGTCGATGGTCTGGCTCAGCCACGTCGACACCGACCCGGCCGAACGCTGGCTGCGCAAACGCCTGGAAACCTTCATGAGCGCGACCGATCTTATGCCCCCAGCGCCGTGAGCCCGCAAACTCTGTGCTATACGTACGACCCTCCCGCCACTCCAAAGAGCATTCGACATGCCCCACCTGCACATGGAATACACCGCCAACCTGCCAGGCCTGAACGCCGACGTCGCCTTGATCCGGCTGAACAACACCTTGGTGGGCTCCGGCCAGTTCGCTGCCGAATTCGACATCAAAAGCCGCGCGATCAAAGTCGAAACCTTCAAGGTCGGTACCGCCATGGCCGAGCGTGGGTTTGTGCATGTGAAGCTGGCGCTGCTCAGCGGGAGATCGCCGCAGATCAAGAAGCAACTATCGGAGAGCCTGTTGGCGGTGGTGCAGGATTTGTGTGAATGGCCGGTGGGGGTGGACGTGCAGTTGTGCGTGGAGATTCTGGATATTGATCGGGAGTCTTATGCGAAGACGGCGGTTGGGCACTGATTGGGTTGGAGCTGTCAGCCAGTTATCTTCACTTGGGATTGGAACAGGCTCACCCATCACAGTGTGAGCCCTGGTCCTTGCGCTACTTGCTCTGCCGGTCACATGCCAGATCGATCTGCTCGCGTAACCAGGCATTAGCGCCATCTTTCTCCATTCCCTGATGCCACTGCATATCCAGGCAAAAACCTGGCAACCCAACCGGCGCTGCGCAACACCCCAACCCGCCATCGCCAGCAAGCAACTGCTGAATCCGCTTCGGCAACATCACAATGAACTCCGTCCCCTTGATCATCTTCAACGCCGCGCCATAACTGTTGGCCCGCGCTACGATCTGGCGACTGCGCCCCTGTTGCGCCAGCCAGCCGTCGACCATGTTGCTGCTGGAAGTCCACGGGGTGGGGAACACGTGGCGGCGTTCGACGAGTTCGTCCAGGCTCAACCGGGGCTCGCCGGGGGCGGCGGGTTTGTCGAAGACGCAGACCAGTTGATCTTCCAGCAGCGTCGCCGACTTGATGTCGCCGTGGCTGCGATGGAAGTTCGGGCCGAAGCCGATCACCAGGTCGAGGCTGCCGTCGCGCAGGGCTTGGGCCGGGATGTCGGATTCGAGTTTGTGCACGTTGACGGTCACCGGCCAGTCGGCAAACGCGAAGTGCTTGAGCAGGCGTGGCAGGATCAGTTGTTCGAAATATTCCGGGGCGCACAGGTTGAAGGTGGTTGGCCGCAGGGCGGGGTCGAAGGTCGTTGCGCCGGCTTGGCACAGGTTGATGTGTTCGAGGACTTTCAACACGTGCGGGTACATGCTGTCGGCTTTGTAAGTGGGCTGCATGCCGGAACGACTGTAGAGGAACAACTCATCGGCAAAAGCCGCGCGAAGTTTTTTCAGGCAGTAGCTCACAGTCGACTGGCTGACGCACAGGGCTTCGGACACGGCGGTGACGTTGTGTTGCTGGTACACGGCAACGAACACCATGAGGTCCTGCATGTCGAGCTTTCTAAGTACGTTGCTGTTGAGCATCCATTGCGTCTCGCAGTCCTTGTTGCGCAGGTGGGCGCAACGGTCTGCGAAGGATCCTAACGGATCGACGGATTCAGGAGAATCGTCCTTCAGTGAATGTGTCGAGCGTAGTGCCGGGGATCGAAGCGCAGGACCATCAGGATCATCAGTGCCACGACGGCAGTCAGGGCCCACCAGGCCCACTCGAAGCTGCCCAGATGATCGCGAATCATACCCGCGAGCAGCGGCGAGACACCGGCGATCAGGTAGCCGATGCCCTGCACGAACGCGGTCAGGCTTCCCGCACGTTGCGGGTTGTCCAAGTGATCCATGGACACGATCAGGCTCATTGGAAACAGCCCGCCAATGCCCAGCCCCAGCAGGCATGGCCACATCAGGCTCAGGTGCTGCGGGCTGAGGATCAGCCCGCAGAAACCCGCCATGATCAGTCCCAGCAACACCACCAGCACCAGGCGGCGGTCACGGCTGCGGTTGGCGATGGCCGGGGTGGCCAGGCCGGACAGCACTTCCATGGCTGTCAGGAAACCCAGAAGCAAGCCGGCGTCCTGTTCGCTCCAGCCTTTTTCCACATAGTACGGCGCCAACCAGGCCAGCACGCAAGTGTAGGACGCGGTGCCCAGGCCAAAGAAGATGGCGAGCAGCCAGGCGCGGGAATTGTTGAAAAAAGACTGCCTGGTGGCCGACTTTGATTCGATCAGCGATTGCTGCGCGGGCTGTGCCATCCAGAAAATCAGGGCGACCACCGCGAGCGCGGCCCAGACTGCCAGGCCGACTCGCCAGCTACCAGTGCGAATCATCACCAGCGGGGCAAAGGCGGCGGCGATGGCCGCGCCGCCCATGATCGAGGTGACATAGAGGCCCATGCACAGGGCGACGTTGTCCCTGAAGCGCGACTTGATCAGGGCTGGCATCAACGCCTGAATCAGGGCAATGCCCACGCCTGCCAGCACGGCGCTGAGAATCAGTTCGGCTGCGGAGTCGAGGAATAGTCGTGATGCGGTAGCCACACCGATGATCAGCAGGGAAAGGACCACGGTCCGTTGTTCGCCCAGGCGCTGGCTGACGCGGATGCCGAAGAACATCGCCACACCCATCGCCATCACCGGGAGCATGGTCAGCAGCGACGCCAGACTGAAACTCAGTTCAATGTCCCCACGAATCGCCGACAGCAACGGGCCGATGGCGGCCATGGAGGGGCGCAGGTTGAGCGCAACCAGGACGATGGCGAACATTAGTAGAAGGGCGGGGCGGGCGGTGGTGCGGACGGTTTCCATGGATCGGACCTTAAATGAGCAGGTGCCGATTAAGCAGGCGCGAGTTGGCGGGCGGCAAATCAGAAAGTCGGCTTTGGTATTTGGAAATTAAATAGTGCTGATTGTTTAGCCAACCCACACCCAAGGTTCTTCAAATGCCGATTTAATACCCCAACCACCCGTGTGACGCTGCTGTTATCTGTTTTGCACGGTTTGTCCTATGGACGGTTGCCCCGTCACACTTCCTTCCGAACTGGCCTTCTGGGCGCTGTGGCACTGCCGTCACGCGCGCCCGCCGGATTTCTGCGTTCTGCGTTGATTCATCAATAACCGGTCCCGGCTCGTTTCGGGATCAATCGGGCAGCGCGTGCGCGCTTGCCTGACACGCAAACAAGAGAAATCCCATGAGCAGTGCCACGACCGCCTTCGCCACACAGCAGGAAGCCCTGACCTTTCTGGAACAGAATCCGGACATCGAGATGTTCGAGCTGTTTATCCTCGACAACAATGGAGTACCGAGGGGCAAGTTGCTGCACCGCGATGAACTGCTGGCGGTGTACGCCACTGGCCGTCCGCTGCCGAGCACTATCCTTGGTCTGACCATCAATGGCGATGACGTGGAAAACTCCGGGCTGGTGTGGGACGTGGGTGACATCGATTGTCGCGCCTACCCGATCAGCGGCAGCCTGACGCGCATGCCGTGGCGCTTGATTCCGACGGCGGCGGTGCAGGTCAGCATGCACCCCACCGAAGGAATGCCGGCGACCATTGCCGACCCGCGCCATCTGCTGGCCAAAGTGATTGAGGGCTTGCAGGCCGACGGTTATTACCCGGTGATGGCGGCGGAACTGGAGTTTTATCTGCTGGATCAGCTGCGCGACGGTAACGGACGCCCACAGCCGGCGCGGGACGTCGACGGCGGTCGCCCACGGGGTACTCAGGTCTATGGCCTGCGCGAGCTCGAGCAGATTGAGCCGTTCCTGGCCGATCTCTACAGCGCCTGTAAACTCCAGGGCATTCCTGCGCGTACGGCGATTTCCGAATACGCGCCCGGGCAGGTGGAAATCACCCTCGAACACCGCACTGATGCGCTGCAGGCCATGGACGAAGCGGTGCGCTACAAGCGGCTGGTCAAGGGTGTGGCGCACAAGCACGGGATGACGGCGTGTTTCATGGCCAAACCGTTCGATGACCTGGCGGGCACCGGGATGCACATGCACGTCAGCCTGGCGGACTGCGAGGGTAACAACCTGTTTGCCAGCGAAGCGGCGGACGGCACGCCGCTGCTCAGGCATGCGGTCGGCGGCATGCTAAGCACCTTGCTGGATTCGTTGCTGTTGTTTTGCCCGAATGCCAATTCCTATCGCCGCTTTCAGACCAACAGCTACGCGCCGCTGGCCGCTACCTGGGGCGTGGACAATCGTACGGTCAGCTTGCGCGTGCCCGGCGGCCCGGCGTTTTCCCGGCATATCGAGCATCGCATTTGTGGCGCTGATGCCAACCCGTACCTGGCGGCGGCGGCGATCCTGGCCGGTATCCATCGCGGCATTCTTGAACAACTCGACCCCGGGGCGCCGGTGGAAGGCAATGGCTATGCCCAGGCCAAGGAATTACTCCCCACTGACTGGCTGACCACCCTGCGCGCGCTGGAAGCGTCGAGTTGGGCGCGGGAGGCGTTCGGTCCTGAGTTCCTCGGGGTTTACCTGGCGGTTAAACGCGCCGAGTACCGGCAATTCATGGGCGAGGTCGGCGAACAGGACTGGCGCTGGTACTTGCACCAGGCCTGAATCATTCTCAAATACACTGCAAGTTTGACCCCTGTGCCATTAGCCAACTAATCGTTGGCTAATTTTTCACAAAAAATTGATGGTTGGCTGCCTAGAGTTAACGTCGCCGGGATAAATGATTTTTTCACATTTGTCCCAGGCGCCTCTCTTCAGGAACTGCCGAAATCATGTTGAAGTTAAAAGCCGTTCGCCCCGAGTGGGTGACACTTGCTGCCAGTGTCTTTTTATTAACAGGTTTTAATTTCGTACTGTGGCAGCACCTGGCCGAGATTACCGCCAACGACGGCCAGGGGCTGGCGATGCGGATCGCGTTCGGGGTGATGATCCTGGCGGCCTTCAACATCGTGCTGACGTTGCTGGCGTTTCGGCCTGTCCTGAAACCTGCACTGACGCTGATCTTCCTGTGCAGCGCCGGGGTGGCGTACTTCATGAGTCAATATGGCGTGCTGATGGACATTGGCATGCTGCGTAACTTTGCCCAGACCAACGCAACGGAAGTTCGCGATTTACTGTCAATTAAGTTGCTGGCTTATATATTGTTGCTTGGCGTTTTACCCTCCTGGTTGTTGTGGAAACTGCCTGTCAATTATCGGCGTTGGCACCGCGAGCTATTAAGCAAAGGTTTGGTAAGTGTGGCCTCGGCTGCGGTCATTGGAGCGATTGCGCTTATCAACTATCAAGGCCTGTCCTCCTTGTTTCGCAATCACCATGAATTGCGCCTGATGGTGGTGCCAAGTAATTACATTGCTGCCTCGTTTGGCTTTATTAAGGAGCAGGTGGTGACGGCACAGCGCCCCTTTGTGAAGATTGGCGAAGACGCCCAGCGCAACCCTGCCTGGCAAACCCACGGCCGCAAATCACTGACGGTGCTGGTGGTGGGCGAAAGTGCCCGGGCGGAAAACTTCGGCATTCTTGGGTACGGTCGCGATACCACGCCCAAACTTGGTAAGGAGGCGGGCCTGATCGCATTCACTGATGTGCATTCCTGCGGCACTGAAACGGCTGTCTCCGTGCCGTGCATGTTTTCCAACATGGGCCGCAAGGGTTACAACGCAAGCCAGGCAAAGAGCGAAGAGGGCCTGCTGGATGTGCTCAAGCGGGCAGGGCTGGACGTAATCTGGCGTGACAATCAGTCGGGATGCAAAGGCACCTGCGACCGCGTCACCTTTGAAGACGTCAGCAATCTGCAGACGCCCGGCTTATGCGCCAGCAGTGAATGCCGCGACGAAATCCTGCTGCAGGGCCTGCAGCATTTCATCGACTCCCTGGACAAGGACACCGTGCTGGTGTTGCACCAGATGGGCAGCCATGGCCCGGAATACTTCAAGCGTTACCCCAAGGAATACGAACACTTCACCCCTGTTTGCGAAAGTAATGCGCTGAACAATTGCAGTCGCGAAAGTATCATCAACGGCTACGACAACACCCTGGTGTATACCGACCATGTCCTGTCTTCGCTGATCGACGTATTGCGCAGCAATCAGGACAAAGTCGACACGGCGATGCTCTATCTGTCGGATCACGGCGAATCCCTGGGTGAGTACAACCTGTTCCTGCATGGCACGCCTTACATGCTCGCACCGGACCAGCAAAAGCATGTGGCGATGCTGGCCTGGTTCTCCGACAGTTATCAGAAGTCGTTTTCGGTGGACACTCACTGCCTGCAGCTAAGTCGTGACAAACCCCTGAGCCAGGACAACCTGTTTCACTCGATGCTGGGCCTGCTGGAGGTCAACAGCAAGGTCTACGACCAGGACCTGGATATGTTTGCCGGCTGTCGCGGTGCGGTGATCGATGGAGTGCTGGCTAAACAGTAGGGCAAGCGAAGCGGCCTGCACCCCGTAAACCTCCGCCCGTCAGACATTTCTTGCCGTCATGTACATCTTTTCGCTAAAGCTCTTGTTCAGTGGAGGCGCGGAAATCGCCGGGGGCGATATATACTGCGCGCCATTCTTCAAGGGAGAGCCGTGTGGCCATCGATATTCATTGGATTCGCGACAACGATAGCCTCGGTCGCTTTTGCGCCGAATGGCAGCAACTGCCCTACGTTGCCCTCGACACCGAATTCATGCGGGTCGACACCTTTTACCCGATTGCAGGCCTGCTGCAGATCGGCGATGGCGTACGCGCTTACCTGATTGATCCGTTGACCATCGACAACTGGCAGCCGCTGGCCGCATTGCTGGAAAACCCGGCGGTGGTCAAGGTGGTGCACGCGTGCAGCGAAGACCTCGAGGTGTTGCTGCGCCTGACCGGCAGTCTGCCGGCCCCGCTGTTCGACACTCAACTGGCGGCCGCGTACCTGAACCTGGGTTTCTCCATGGGTTATTCGCGGCTGGTGCAGGAAGTGCTGGGGATCGACCTGCCCAAGGGCGAGACTCGTTCGGACTGGCTGCAACGTCCACTTTCCGACACTCAGATCAGCTACGCCGCGGAAGACGCCCTGCATCTGGCGGAAGTTTTCGTACGGCTGCGTCCGAAGCTGTCTGAAGACAAATACAACTGGGTTCTGGAAGATGGTGCCGAACTGGTCGCCAACTTGCGTCGGGAGATCGATCCGTACGAGGTCTACCGCGAAGCCAAGCTGGCCTGGAAGCTGTCCCGTGCCCAACTGGCCGTGTTGCGTGAATTGTGCGCCTGGCGCGAGCGCGAAGCCCGCGCCCGTGATCTGCCGCGCAACCGTATCGTGCGCGAGCATTCCCTGTGGCCGCTGGCGCGTACCCAACCGGACAGCCTGGGCGCGCTGGGCAAGATCGAGGACATGCACCCGCGTACCGTGCGTCAGGACGGCGAGTTTCTGCTTGATCTGATCAAACGCTCAGGCAGTGTGTCGCCTGATCAATGGCCGCCTGCCGTGCCTGAGCCCTTGCCGGTGGACGCTGCCGTGCTGGTCAAGCAACTGCGTGCGATCGGCCAGGCCGAAGCCGAACGCCTGAACATTGCGCCGGAACTGATGCTGCGCAAGAAAACCCTGGAAGCCTTGCTCAAGAGCGGCTTTCCCAATGGTCCCTACCAATTGCCTGATTCGCTGCGTGGCTGGCGCCGCGAATTGATGGGCCAGGCGCTGCTCGACAGCCTGGCCACCGCCGGAGAACAGCCTTGAAACGTATTTGCTCCATTTATCGAAGCCTGAAAAAGAACGAGATGTATCTCTATGTGCTCAAGAGCGATGCCCTGGAGCGCGTTCCGGAAAGCCTGATGGCGGCGTTCGGCAAGCCGCACCACGCGTTCGACCTGGTGCTCACGCCTGAGCGCAAGCTGTCGCGCGAGGACATCACGGTGGTGCTGGAAAACCTCGACAAACAGGGTTACCACCTGCAAATGCCGCCCGCTGAAGACGAGTACATCGAGCACCTTCCGGAAGAGTTGCTGCGACGCAACGACCCGATGTAATCGGCCAAGGCTGCGAGCTTCCCTGAAACACTGGAATTGATATCTGGCGATGACCGCGCGATGGAGGCTGACTCCAGCGGCGGTTGTCCGCACTGTTTTCGAAAGGTTTGAACCATGCGCGTTCTGATTGCTGAACACGACCATCCTGTGTACGCCCAACTGTTGCGCCAGGCCGCGCCTGAGCTGGAAGTGCTGACCAGTGGTGACTCCGCCGAACTGGCCAGCCAGGCTGCCGACTGTCCGGTCTGGCTGGGCCAGCCGGATCTGCTGGCCAACCTGCTGCGTCAGGGCCACCAACCACAATGGCTGCAGTCGACCTGGGCGGGAATCACACCGCTGCTCGCCGACGGCTTGCCACGGCACTATCGTCTGACCCGGGCGGTGGGGATTTTTGGCCAGGTCATGGCCGAGTACGTACTGACCTATCTGCTGGGTCACGAGCGCGAGGTGCTGCCGCGCCTGGTCAGCCAGGTCGAGCGCAAGTGGGACAGTCGCCAGGGCCAGAGCCTGGCGGGTCGCAAGGTGTTGATCGTCGGCACTGGCGACATCGGCCAGACCGTTGCCCGTTTTCTGCAGCCCTTTGGCGTCGAGTTATACGGCATCGCCAGCGAAGCCCGCGAGCAGGCACCATTTGTCGAGGTCGGCACCCTGTCGGACCTGCCTCGGCTGGTGGGTGAAGTGGATTACGTGATCAACCTGTTGCCGAACACGCCTCACACCCACGATCTCTACGATGCTGCGCTGTTCAAGCAATTCAAGCCCACCGCGTTGTTCCTCAATGTGGGTCGTGGAGTCGCGGTAGTGGATGCCGATCTGGTGGAAGCCTTGAAGGAAGGGCATCTGGCCGGCGCGGTCATCGACGTCTGCCGCCAGGAGCCATTGCCGCAGCGGCATCCGTTCTGGACAGCGTGGGGCTTGCTGCTGACCGGCCACAGCTCGGCACCGACCTCACCTTCGATGATGGTGCAACTGTTCGTCGAGAATCTGCGGGCGTACCAGGCGGGCGAAGCGTTGCGCGGGGAAGTGGATTTCAGTCGCGGGTATTGAGTCGTCTCCAAAAAGGTCGCAGCCTGCGGCAACTCCTACAGGGCCATGTGTTGTCCACCTGTAGGAGCTGCCGCAGGCTGCGATCTTTTGCTTTTAGAGGGTGAAATCACCCTCAGCCGCCAACTCGGCCAACGGCCGACGCGGGCTTGGCAACTCGCGTGCCTGCAGGTATTCCGCCAGGGTCGCCTTATCCCCCAACTTGCCCACAGCCACCGCCGCGTGCAGGGCATAACCCTCGGGGATGTTCAGTTCCTTGCGGGTCAGCGCCTGGTCAAACCCGGCCATGCCGTGAGTGTGCCAACCGCTGATGCTCGCTTGCAGGGCCAGATTCCCCCAGGCCGAACCGGTGTCGAACGTGTGCCACAGCGCCGGGGTTTCTTCACTGGCGCCCGGGGCGGTGAAGCTGGTCTTGGAGATCACAATGATCAGTGCCGAGGCGTGTTGCGCCCAGCTGCGGTTGAATTCGTTCAGCAGGCCGAGGTAACGCTCCCAGTTTGGCGTGTCGCGACGTGCGTACAGGAACCGCCACGGCTGCGAGTTGTAGGCCGAGGGCGCCCAGCGTGCGGCTTCGAAGAAGCTCAGCAGGGTTTCCTCGGGAATGGCTTCGCCGGTGAATGCGCGGGGCGACCAGCGGTCGGTGAACTGCGGGTGGATAGCGTAATCGGCAACACGCGGGTTGGCACTCATCGACAGATTCCTTGCTTGGTATGAAAGTGGGCGACGCAAAACCCTACGTGGCGGCGTCAAAACTGACAAGTGAGTTCTACCGGCAGTCGCCAATGCTTGGCCCGCAGGGCGTGTGGCACTAGACTGGCGGCCTTTTCACCACCTGATGTCGATGCTCGAACCATGGCCGCCAAAGTCGAACCGTTCTGGATAAGCAAAACCCTCGATCAACTCGATCAAGAGGAATGGGAATCGCTGTGCGACGGCTGCGGCCTGTGCTGCCTGCAAAAGCTCGAAGATGAAGATGACAACAGCGTCTATTACACGCGAATCGCCTGCAAGTTACTGGATTTGAAGACCTGCCAGTGCAGTGATTACCCGAACCGTCGAGCTTCGGTGCCAGACTGCATCCAGCTCACGCCTGGCAAGGCCGACGAGTTCAAATGGCTGCCGCCGACCTGCGGTTACCGCCTGGTCAGTGAGGGCAAGGACCTGCCACTCTGGCACCATCTGGTCTGCGGTGATCGCGATGCGGTGCACCATGAACGCATTTCACAATCAGGGCGCATGCTGGCCGAAGGCAGCGTGGCCGAAGACGATTGGGAAGACCATCTGATTTTCCGCGCGGGTTGATTGTCCGCTCGCCACAAGGAGAGTGTATGGCTGTGGGATTGCGCCAGGCGTTGGCGGTGGGGCTGCTGGCCCTGAGTTCATCGGTGTGGGCGGCGAAGAAAGTCGATCTCGATTACCACGTGCGCCTGTTGCCGCAAAGTGACGAGGCCGAGGTGCGGCTGACACTCGCCCAGGGATCTACCGTCCGTAGCCTGGATTTCGACCTGGGCGATGGCAGCCATTACAGCGACTTCAAAACCGACGGCCAGTGGCAACTCGTGCCGGGCAAGCAAACGCGCGGCATTTGGCGACCGGCTGCCGACAAGTCCAGCCTGACCTATCGTGTGCGCATCAGTAATGGTCGCAAGGGCGGCAGCTTCGAGACGCGCATGACGCCCACCTGGGCGCTGATGCGCGGTGACGATCTGGTGCCCGCTGCCAGGCTCGATCAGCAGGACGGCATCGAGCTGGTGTCTCGCCTTGAATTCGAGTTGCCGACGGGCTGGAACAGCGTGGAGACCGCCTGGCCGCGGATCGGCCGGAACAAATTCCGCATTGATAACATCTCCCGGCTGTTCGACCGACCCACAGGATGGATGCTCGCCGGCCACCTGGGGACTCGTCGCACACGACTTGGGGAAACCGAGGTCACGGTGGCGTCTCCCCAGGGGCAGGGCATGCGGCGTATGGATGTGCTGACGCTGCTGACATTCATCTGGCCCCAGGTCCAGGCGATGTACCCTCGGCATCCGACCAAACTGCTGATCGTCGTCGCCAGCGACCCTATGTGGCGCGGGAGTCTGGCCGCACGTGAATCCATATACCTCAACTCCCGGTTGCCGCTGGTCAGCGAAAGCGGCAGCAGTGCACTGGTGCGCGAATTGGCCCAGCTGTTTGCACGCATCAATGATAAGCAGCGCAGCGACTGGATCAGTGAGGGGTTCGCCGAGTACTACGCCATCGAACTGGTGCGCCGGGCGGGCGGTATGAGCGATGAGCGGTATGCCAGCTTGCACAAAAAATTGGCGCGAGAGGGTGAGAAGGTGAAGACCCTGCGCGGCGAGCAGGTCGATTCGGCGCAGATTGGCAGGGCGGTGTTGCTGCTGGGGGAGCTGGACCAGGAGATACGCATCAAGACCCGCAACAAGCGCTCGCTGGACGATGTGCTGCGCGGGGCGATGCGATTGGAAAGTGTGGATACCAGGGAATTTGTGCAGTTGGCCGAGAGTGTGATTGGCGAGCCTTCCAAGGTTTTGGATACTGAGTTGCTCCAGTAAATCTAAAGATCGTCCGGACGCGGTCCGAGCCTTCGGACGATCTTTTGCTCTTAAACCCTTAAACCCCAGTCTTCGGCGAAACCAGCGAATCATTGCCAGTCACAGTAGCCGTACTGGTCGCTGCCTCGGCGTTCTTCTTCAACTGGGTCAATTCTGCCCCGGCGCGCTCGATCTTCGCCCGCACGTTGTTCATGTCCTGGCGACTCTTTTCCAGCAGGCTCTTGGCCGAACTGTGCCCGGTGATACCGCGGGCCAGGGCCACGCCGCCGATCGCCACCTGGATCAAGCCAAAAATCCCGCCGCGACGCAGGCCTTTGCCCATCATCACCACGCCACCGGCGAGTGAGCCGATGCGTTCCCAACCGTGAACGTTCTGCTCGGGGTAGGTTTGGAACGGGGTGGATTCAATGCGCTGTACGCGTTTGAGTTCGCTCATGATCTGTCTCCTGGCTGGATGGACTGCTTCAAGAATAGATACTTAAGCTGACTGCCATCGCGGGCGGCTTGTTCCATCGGATGTGCAGCAATTTAGCGGAATTTCGCCCCGGAGCGGGTGTTCAGGCCTTTGGCCATGCGGTCGTAGAGCACCACGTTAACGGTTGCTGCGAGGTTCATGCAGCCGGTTGTCGGGATGTAGACCACGTCTTCACACCAGTCACGTATCTCTTTGTCCAGCGAGCCGTCTTCCGGGCCGAAAATGTACAGGGCGCGATCGGGATGGGTGTACTCAGGCAGGGCGCGGGCACCTTCGACCAGTTCAACCGCAACCGGGACGCAACCCAGGGGCAGGATTTTTTTCAGGTCATCGATGCCAATCAGCGGAATATCGTAGTGGACCCGCTTGGTGTCGGTGACGAAATCAGCGGCGCGTTCATAGCGCTTGCCGGTGTAGAAAACCGAGGCCACGCCATAGCAGCCGGCTGCGCGCATGACCGAACCGACGTTTTCCGGTGACTTGGGGTTATACAAACCAATGCAGCTGTACCGTTTGTCTGCCACGAGCGGGGTGCCTTCGGGAAAAAACGGCGATTATACGGGGATTGGGGCAGGGGTGCTGGTTTGGAGCACTGTGGTGGACGGGCTTGCTCGCGAAGGGGCCAGCCCAGTCTATGACTACCTTCAGTCTTCCTTCTTCATCAACCCTGCCAGCGCCGCAAACGGGTTATGCGTCGCCTTGGCGATTTTCGGCGAGCTCAACGAACCCTCGCTGAAGTACTGCTGGTCGGTGTACCGCGAGTGCTCATTGTCATGGCAATACAGGCACAGCAGCTCCCAGTTCGAGCCGTCCTGGGGGTTGTTGTCGTGGTTATGGTCACGGTGATGCACGGTCAATTCGCTAAGGCGCTTACCGGAAAATTCTCGGGTGCAGCGGCCACACACGTGCGGGTACATCTTCAGGGCCTTGTCGCGGTACCCCATTTCCTTGTCGCGCTGGTTATCGGCGAGGATGCGGTCCAGCTTCGAGGTGTTGGTCGGGGTTGTTGACGAACTCATGGGTTCACCTTTGTAAAAAAGACTGATGACGGTTATGAACAGAGTTTAGCTCAGCCCTTGAGCTTCTCGGCAATCCAGATGGTGTGGCGGGTGCCTTTGTTGCCGTGGGCAAAGACCTGGACTTCCTCGGCCTTGAACCCGGCCTTCTTCAGTTTGTCGGAAAACTGCCGGTCGGCACTCGCCGACCATACGGCCAGCACGCCTTTGGGCCGCAGGGCCTTGGCGCATGCGCTCAAGCCGCCAGCGGAGTACAGCCAGCTGTTGGCCTTCTGGGTCAGGCCTTCGGGGCCGTTGTCGACGTCCAGCATGATTGCATCGAAGCCCTGAGGTTCGGCCTGCAGCACTTTGGCGACATCTTCCAGGCGAATCACCGTGCGCGGGTCGAGCAGCGGGTTACCGGATTTTTCGCCCAGCGGCCCACGGTTCCATTCGACCACGCCTGGCACCAGTTCGGCGACCACCACTTCAGCCGTCTTGCCCAGGTGCTTGAGCGCCGAGGCGAGGGTAAAGCCCATGCCCAGACCGCCAATCAAGACCCGCGAATTCGGCCGTCCGGCGACTTTGCGGCAGGGGATTTCAGCCAGCGCATCCTCGGAGCCGTGCATGCGGGTGTTCATCAACTGGCCGCCGTCACCCCCCTGGATCTTGATGACGAAGTCCTCGCCGTACTCGAACAGGCACAGGGCACCGCCATTTTCAGGGATGGGGGTGGTGTCGAGCAGTACGAAACGTTTCATGTGGCTCTCTTGAAAAATTGGCTTGAGAAGAATTGGCATGGGGGAGGGCAAACGCGCGCAGTTGGGAGTAGCCTGAGACCAGACAACAAGGCTAACGGAGCCATTGATGAAGCGCACCATTCTAACGGTCATTGCCTTGGCCGCGCTCTCGATAACTGCAGTGCAGGCCCAGGAGCTGCAAACCATTCCCACCAGCCCTGTGCCAATGCCCGGTTCACCGGGCACCGCGACACCGACTCCCTACCCACAGATCACCCCGACCAGCGTGCCCAAGGCGGGCCCTGGCAGCGGCAGCGCGCCGTTGTTGCCGCCGATCGAAATGCCCAACCCGCCCAAGGACCAGACGTTGCCGGGCCTTGAGCAAAACAGCACCAAAATCAAATCCCCCGGCGGCTAACCAACGGTTGTAGCCGCTGGCCAACTGTGGGAGCCAAGCTTGCTCGCGATAGCGGGGTGACAGTCAGCATCAATGCTGGATGCGAAACCGTCATCGCGAGCACGCTGTGCTCCCACTTCGCCAGTGGCTACAGGAAAAAGCCCAGGGGTGTCAGGCGATGCCCAGCACCTTGAACACGAATGCGTATTCGAGCGCCACATCGCGCAAGCCCTGGTAACGCCCGCTCATCCCGCCATGCCCGGCTCCCAGCTCAGTCTTGAGCAGCAGTGGATTGGCGTCGGTCTTGGTGGCGCGCAACTTGGCCACCCACTTCGCAGCCTCCCAATACTGCACGCGGCTGTCGTTGTAGCCGGCAATCACCAGGGTGGCTGGATAAGCCTGGGCGGTAACGTTTTCGTAAGGTGCATAAGCCTTGATGCGTTCGTACACCTCGGGTTCTTCAGGGTTGCCCCACTCGTCGTACTCGGTGACCGTCAACGGCAGATCCGGGTCGAGCATGGTGTTAAGCACGTCGACGAACGGCACTTCGGCGATGGCCGCGCCAAACAGCTCGGGCCGCTGGTTGAGCACCGCGCCGATCAACAGGCCGCCGGCGCTGCCGCCGCTGATCGCCAACTGCGGGGCGGTGGTGTAGCCATTGGCAATCAAGTGCTCGGCGCAGGCGATGAAGTCGCTGAAGGTATTGTGCTTGTGCTCCTGCTTGCCTGCGCGGTACCAGGCTTCACCGAGTTCGCCGCCGCCGCGCACGTGGGCAATGGCGAACGCGACTCCGCGATCCAGCAGGCTCAGGCGCGCGTGGGAGAACCATGGGTCGAGGCTTTCGCCATATGCGCCGTAGCCGTACAAGTACAGTGGAGTCGGTTGGCCCAGGGCCTCACGCTTGACTACCAGGCTGATCGGCACCTGTGTGCCGTCGGGTGCCGTTGCCCACAGGCGCTGGCTGACGTAGGCATCGGCGTCGAACGGGCCGAGTACCGGGGTTTGCTTGAGCACCTGCTGCTCACCCGTGGCGAGATCCAGCTGGCGGATCTGCGCCGGCCGGTTCAATGCTTCGTAGCGCAGGCGGATCCGCTCGCTGGCGAACTCCAGGCTGTTCTGCACGTGAAGGCTGTAGGCCGCGTCGGGCAATTGCACGCGGTAGCTGGGCAGATCCTGTGGGTGCACTTCAATCACCGGCAGCCCGCCGACCCGCAGGCTCAAGGTCATGGCTGCGGCATTAAGGCTCATGCCATCGATCATCGTGAGGTGGCTGTGGGGAATCAGGTTTTGCCATTGTTCCTCGGTCGGGGCCACACCCGTGTCGTCAGCGTGGTACAAGGCGAAGTTGATGCCGTCGCGGTTGGTGCGGATAAACCAGCTCCACTGGCCATCAAGCGCGCCGTGGTCGACATCGTACTCATGGCCTTCCCGGCGCGGCGCCACGCAAGTGAAGCCTTGTTGTGGCTGCGCGGCATCCAGCACCCAGACTTCGCTCGTGGTCTTGCTGCCCAGCGCCAGGAGCAGTTGCAGCTCGGAACTGGAGCGGTAGCAATGCAGGAAGAATCGCCCGTCCGGTTCATGGAACACTTCTTCGGCCGCCGTGCCGTCGAGCCGGTAGCGGTATAGCTTGTGCGGGCGATGGGTGTCGTCAAGCTCGCCGAAGAACAGGGTCAGGCTGTCGTTGGCCCAGGTCATGCTGCCGTCACAGTCCTCGAACTCCAGTTCGCTGACGCGACCATTGGACAATTCCTTCACGAACAGCGTGTAGATCTCATCGCCCGTGGAGTCAATGCTGTAGGCCAGGCGCTGGTGGTCCGGGCTGATGCTGAACGCGCCCAGGGAAAAGAAGCCACCCTTGGCCAGTGCGTTGGGGTCGAGCAGCAGTTGTTCCTGGCTTTCGTCGAGCTGCAGGCTGTCATCGGCCGGGCGCGGGCAACGGTAATGACGCGCGTACTCGTCACCGGCAGTGGTGCGGGTGTAATACAGGTACGGGCCCCAGGGGGAGGGGAGGGACAGGTCGGTCTCGAGGATCCGGCCCTTGATCTCTTCGAACAGGCTTTCACGCAGCCCGGCCTGATCGGCGGTCTGTGCTTCCTGATAATGGTTTTCAGCCTTCAGATAGTCGAGCACCGGGCCGGTGTCGCGTTCCTGCAGCCAGGCATACGGGTCTGGACCTTCAGCCTTGTGGGCAATGGGTGCGTCTTGAATGTTGGCGGATGGCGGCATGAAGGGCTCTCGGACGATGTACGGAATAGGGCTGTGCAGGCACTGTCTGTTGGATTGCAGCACTGTGGGAGCAAAGCTTGCTCGCGATTGCGCACCAGCATTCACAATCGATTTCGATTGGGCTGACGTCATCGCGAGCAAGCTTTGCTCCTACAGGAGACAAGCCGGACGTGCGAAAAGTCGTTACTATAAGCGCCTCTTTGCCTGCCTTGCCATGGACACCATGACCGAGAACGACTATCTGATCGCCTGGGGCCTCTACGCCTTTGCCGCTTTGGGCTGCCTGCTGGTATGGATGCGCATGACCCGCTGGATGTGGCGTTGGCTGCGCGAGCCGCTGCGGCTGCTGGTGGCTGTGTTGCTGTTCAGCCCGACCGTGGTCGATCCGGTGAAGGCCAAAGTGGCCCCAGCCGTCGCCATCACCGCTCTGGACCTGATGTTCAAGGTGGGTAACAACGCCTGGCGAGCAATCAGCGACCTGTTTATGTACGGGATGCTCGCCTTCGGCGTCTATCTGGTTTACGTGGCGATCCGTTTCGCCATGGAACGCTCAGCCAGGGCCCGCAAGGCCCAGGCCGATGCTGCCAAGGCTGCCGCCCGGGCCGACGAGCCTGAAGACGAGCACCTGTTCGGTGGTGCCGGCGATGATCGCTATGGTCGGCCCCCGGTACCCGGCAACCCCCAGCGTTTGCGGGTCGAACCCCGTCTGTAGACGTGCCCCCGCTTTTCATCGAGAGTCCGAGCATGTGTGAGTTATTGGGCATGAGCGCCAATGTCCCGACCGATATCGTGTTCAGCTTTACCGGGCTGATGCAGCGCGGCGGGCGTACCGGCCCGCACCGTGACGGTTGGGGCATCGCTTTCTACGAAGGTCGTGGATTACGGTTGTTCCAGGACCCGGCCGCGAGCTGCGAGTCTGAGGTCGCCAACCTGGTGCAGCGCTATCCGATCAAGAGCGAAGTAGTGATCGGGCACATCCGCCAGGCCAACGTCGGCAAGGTCTGCCTGTCCAATACTCATCCGTTCGTCCGCGAACTGTGGGGACGCAACTGGTGCTTCGCGCACAACGGCCAGCTTGCCGATTTCCAGCCAATCACCAGCTTCTACCGCCCAGTGGGCGATACCGACAGCGAAGCGGCGTTCTGCGACCTGCTCAACCGGGTGCGCGCCGCGTTTCCGGAGCCGGTTGAAGTTGAAGCGTTGCTGCCCGACCTGGTCGCAGCCTGCGCCGAATACCGCAGCAAGGGCGTATTCAATTGCCTGCTCAGCGACGGCGACTGGTTGTTCTGCTATTGCTCGAGCAAACTGGCCCAGATCACCCGCCGAGCCCCCTTTGGCCCGGCGCGGTTGAAGGATGTTGATGTGATCGTCGATTTCCAGGCGGAAACCACGCCCAATGACGTGGTCACGGTGATCGCCACCGAACCGCTGACCGAAAACGAAACCTGGACCCGCTACGAACCGGGCCAATGGAGCCTATGGCGACGCGGTGAATGCGTCAGCCAGGGCAAGACCGCATAAGGATCTTCCCGATGTTGCTCAGTTATCTACGGCTGGTGTTGTTCGCGGCGGGCCTGTTGATCGGGGTGCAGGTGCCGGGGTTCATCAATGATTACGCCAAGCGGGTCGAGGCGCATCTGATTGAGGCGCAGACCGGCCTCAGCGGTTTCCAGGGCACGGCCAATCAGTTCTTCAAGGGCGACATGCAAGCGCTGGTGAACCACTACCGCGCCAGCGAAGACCCGATTTTCCGCAGCGATGCCGACAGTCTGAGCGCCATGCTCACTCGCCAGCTGGCCCTCGACAAGCAATTCCAGGCCATGCAAGGCCCGTGGTACATCCGCGTACTGCAGGTCGCCCTGGCCGCTGATCCGGACATCCGCAAGGAAACCTGGAACGGCTACAGCTACCAGATTCTGCTGACGCCGGAAGCGATGATCTGGGGCATGAGCGGCGCGTTGTTGCTGTCGTTTGGTATCGAGTGCCTGTTCCGGCTGATTGATTGGGTGGTGCTGGGCGGCAAGCGTCTGCGCCAGAGCCGGCCGATTGAAGACCGGGATGTGCGCGGGCTCTGAGATCAAGAGCTAGGCCCGGCAGAAAGCATCGCGAGCAGCCTCGCTCCTACACTGGATCTGCGATGCAGCAGAAGTCCAGTGTGGGAGTGAGCCTGCTCGCGATAAGGCCCGTTCAGGCAACACAAGCTACTTGGACAAATACCGCATCCCTTCCTCCAGCCCGCGCAACGTCAGCGGGTACATCTGGTCGTCGATCAGGTCCCGCACAATGTTGGTCGAAGACGTATAGCCCCAAGTGTCCTTCGGATACGGATTGATCCAGATGACCTTCTTGTACTTCTCCATGAAACGCTGCATCCACACGTAACCGGCTTCTTCGTTCCAGTGTTCGACGCTGCCCCCGGCCTGCGTGATTTCGTAAGGGGCCATCGCCGCATCCCCGATAAAAATCACTTTATAGTCGGCGCCGTACTTGTGCAGCAGGTCCTGGGTTGACGTGCGCTCGGAGGTGCGACGCATGTTGTTTTTCCACACCGACTCATAAACGAAGTTATGGAAGTAGAAGTACTCCAGGTGTTTGAACTCGGTCTTGCAGGCCGAGAACAGTTCCTCGCAGATCTTCACGTGGGCGTCCATCGAACCGCCGATGTCGAACAGCAGCAACAGTTTGACCGTGTTGCGCCGCTCCGGACGCATCTGGATATTCAGCAACCCGGCATCGCGTGCGGTGTGGTCGATGGTGCCGTCGATGTCCAGCTCTTCGGCCGCACCCTGGCGGGCGAATTTGCGCAGCCGGCGCAGTGCGACCTTGATGTTGCGCGTGCCCAGTTCCACCGAATCATCGAGGTTCTTGTATTCGCGCTGGTCCCAGACCTTGACCGCCTTGCCCTGGCGCTTGCCCGCATCCCCGACGCGAATTCCTTCCGGATTGAAACCGCCGGAACCGAACGGGCTGGTGCCGCCAGTGCCGATCCACTTGTTGCCACCGGCATGACGTTCTTTCTGTTCTTCGAGGCGCTTCTTGAATTCCTCGATCAGCTTGTCCAGGCCACCGAGGGACTGGATCGCCGCGCGCTCTTCGTCCGTCAGCGAGCGTTCGAACTCCTTGCGCAGCCAGTCCTCAGGAATCAATGCCTGCAGGTGGTCATCGAGCTTTTCCAGGCCGTTGAAGTACGCACCGAAAGCGCGGTCAAACTTGTCGAAATGCTTTTCGTCCTTCACCAGAATCGCCCGGGACAGGTAGTAGAACTCGTCCATGTCGGCGAAGGTCACCCGCTGTTTCAGCGCGTTGATCAGGTCCAGCAGCTCACGCACCGAGACCGGCACCTTGGCTGCGCGCATTTCATTGAACAGGTTGAGCAGCATGGCTATCGCCCTCTATCTTGTTAAAAGAGGGATCAGCGGGAGCCGCGACGGCTCATGAACGCCAGGCGTTCTAGCAGCTGTACGTCCTGTTCGTTCTTCACCAAAGCGCCGGCCAGGGGCGGAATGGCCTTGGTTGGATCGCGTTCGCGCAGCACGGCTTCGCCAATATTGTCGGCCATCAGCAGCTTCAGCCAGTCGACCAGTTCCGAGGTCGACGGCTTTTTCTTCAGGCCCGGCACCTTGCGCACATCGAAAAACACGTCCAGCGCCTCGCTGACCAGGTCCTTCTTGATGTCCGGGTAATGCACGTCGACGATCTTCTGCAGCGTGGTGCGATCCGGGAACGCGATGTAATGGAAGAAGCAGCGGCGCAGGAAGGCGTCCGGCAACTCTTTTTCATTGTTGGAGGTAATGATGATGATCGGGCGCTTCTTGGCCTTGATGGTCTCGTCGATTTCGTAGACGTAGAACTCCATCTTGTCGAGTTCCTGGAGCAGGTCGTTGGGGAACTCGATATCGGCCTTGTCGATCTCGTCGATCAGCAGGATCACCCGCTCATCGGACTCGAACGCCTCCCACAGCTTGCCCTTTTTCAGGTAGTTGCGCACGTCGTGAACCTTGTCGGTTCCCAGTTGCGAATCACGCAGGCGACTGACCGCGTCGTACTCGTACAGGCCCTGGTGGGCCTTGGTGGTGGACTTGATGTGCCAGGTGATCAGCTTGGCACCGAAGGATTCGGCCAGTTGCTCGGCAAGCATGGTCTTGCCAGTGCCCGGCTCGCCCTTGACCAGCAGTGGCCGCTCCAGGGTGATGGCGGCATTGACCGCCAGCTTCAGGTCATCGGTGGCGACATAAGCCTGGGTGCCTTCGAACTTCATCTACTAATCCTCGAACGGTGACGCCGGCCTGAGCTAAGCAGGGCGGGACGGGCGAATTAAATGTGATGCCCGACTATAACGCGCATGCCGGTCGACTGTGAACGCAGACGGCTTATTCAGTCTCTGAATGGAGAGTCACCGGATGACTCAACCCGCATCCGGCTTCGGTCGCTCATAGCGGGCATTAAACGCCTGGACGAATCCGTTGCGCAAAATCTGCAAAAACGCCTGGAAGGCGTTGATATCTTGCCGATGCACGTTGCCGCTCAGCTCGACCCGGGTGGCGAACTGGTTCTTGACCTGGTTTTTCAGCACCGTCTCCGAGCCGCCGACGATGGCTTCCCAGACAGAGCGGAACAGGCCCTTGTCCTTGTTTTCAACGTCCTGTTGCCAGTTGAACACGTCGACATCCTTGAGCAGTGGCTTGATGTAACCCTTGAGTCGACCCTTGTTGGCTTCGGCTTCGATGACCACGTCGCCATGGCCTGCATTGAAGTCGAACTTGCCATAGGCAGAGGCGAAATCGTTCATGCGCTTGAGTTCGATGTCCCGCGCCCGCAAGCGGAAGTCGAAGTCTTCGAAGTTGCTCAACGGGTCGAAGGTCGCCGTGGTTTCCAGCGGTGCATGGCCGAGCAGCAGGGCCTTGCCCTCGAAGCGTGCGTCACGCCGGCCATCGGTATCTACCACGTTGGTCAGGTTATAGATGCTGGCATTGACCTGGGTGGCGTTCATGTTCACCGGTGGCTTGGAATTGAAGTTGCGAAAGCTGATCTTGCCGTCGTTGATCTTTATTTCGTTAAAGGTGATGGGCGCCAATTTGCTCAGTTGAGCGCGCCAGTCAGTGCCCTGACCCGTCTGCGAGTTCTGTTTGTTGGCGCCGCCGTCGACGAAATTCACTTCGGGATTAAAGAACTGCACCTCGGCCACGACTGCGTGGTCGTACCACAACGAGTGCCAGCTGACGGACAGGTCGATCAGCGGCGCGTTGACGAACGGCACCGGAACCTTGCCGTCGACCTTGACGATTTTCAGCCCGTTGATCTTGTAGGCGCCGCGCCACAGCGCCAGGTCGACGTCGGTGATCTGGCCGCGGTAACCGCCCATGTCGGCCAGTTTCTCGTTCAGGTAGTCACGTACCATGTAGGGCAGGGCGATGTGCAGCGCAACCAGCAGCACCACGAGCCCGGCAATGATCCATAGCGGCCAACTGTAACGACGTTTCATGAGGACAATTCTCCAGCGGTGTAAAGCCATTGACTACTGTTGCAGCAGGACGTTCGACCCGACTGGACGACCACGAGCAACAGGCTTACCTTGGAGCGCTATTTCAATGCTGTATAAGGACCCAGCCATGAGCCGTATCTTCGCTGACAACGCCCATTCCATCGGCAATACGCCCCTGGTACAGATCAACCGGATCGCCCCGCGCGGCGTAACCATCCTGGCCAAGATCGAAGGACGCAACCCCGGTTACTCGGTCAAGTGTCGGATTGGCGCCAATATGATCTGGGACGCCGAAAGCTCCGGAAAACTCAAGCCTGGCATGACCATCGTCGAACCCACCTCGGGCAACACCGGGATCGGCCTGGCGTTCGTTGCCGCGGCCCGGGGCTACAAACTGCTGCTGACCATGCCGGCCTCCATGAGCATCGAGCGACGCAAGGTGCTCAAGGCCCTGGGCGCTGAACTGGTCTTGACCGAACCGGCCAAGGGCATGAAAGGCGCGATCGAAAAGGCCGCCGAAATCGTCGCCGGCAATCCCTCCACTCACTTCATGCCTGCGCAGTTCGAGAATCCGGCGAACCCGGCGATTCATGAGAAGACAACCGGGCCGGAAATCTGGAATGACACCGACGGTGCGGTCGACGTGCTGGTAGCGGGAGTGGGAACCGGTGGAACTATCACCGGGGTTTCGCGGTATATCAAGAATACTCAGGGCAAACCGATTATCTCGGTGGCCGTGGAGCCGATGGTCTCGCCAGTTATTACCCAGGCGCTGGCCGGTCAGGAGATCAAACCGAGCCCGCACAAGATCCAGGGAATCGGTGCCGGTTTTGTACCCAAAAATCTAGACCTGTCGATGGTCGACCGGGTCGAACTGGTGACCGATGAAGAATCCAAGGCCATGGCTTTGCGCCTGATGCAGGAGGAAGGCATCTTGTGTGGTATCTCCTGCGGAGCGGCGATGGCCGTCGCGGTGAGACTGGCCGAGACACCGGAGATGCAGGGCAAGACCATTGTGGTAATCCTGCCTGATTCCGGTGAGCGTTATCTGTCGAGCATGTTGTTCAGTGATCTGTTCACCGAACAGGAAAACCAGGCGTAACAAGCATCATCACTATTTTTTTGGAATGTGCCTTTGTGGGAGTGAGCAGGCTCGCTCCCACAGGTTGCAGGTTGCAGGTTGCAGGTTGCAGGTTGCAGTGGGGTGCGGGGCTTGACCCAAGTCAGCCCCCGTTCAGCAACCCTGTGCTACTAAGTAATTTGTTACTGAATCCTTAACACTGAATGTCGAAATTTGCGGGTGTTTCCCGAGGCCGGTAGTGACTATCATGGCCGGCTGCCACGTCGGGTAAATGGCGTTGTGCAGAGTTGCCTATTATCAAGGAGTTGTTGATGACCTTTTCCTTTGCCGCGAAGGCATCTTTGTTGCTGCTGTTCCTGGGCAGTACCCTCTATGTGCATTTGCGCGGCAAGGCACGACTGCCGGTCCTGCGTCAGTTCGTCAATCATTCGGCATTGTTCGCCCCGTACAACGCCTTGATGTACCTGTTCTCCGCAGTGCCATCCAAACCTTACCTGGACCGCAGCAAGTTTCCAGAACTGGACGTGCTCAAGGACAACTGGCAAGTGATTCGCGAAGAGGCGATGCACCTGTTCGACGAGGGTTACATTCGCGCCGCCGAGAAGAACAACGATGCGGGTTTCGGCTCATTCTTCAAGAAGGGCTGGAAGCGTTTCTACCTCAAATGGTACGACAAACCCCTGCCTTCAGCCGAGACGCTGTGCCCTAGAACCGTGGCACTGGTCAGCAGCATTCCCAACGTCAAAGGGGCCATGTTCGCCTTGCTGCCCGGTGGCAGCCACCTGAATCCTCACCGTGATCCATTTGCAGGTTCGTTGCGCTATCACTTGGGACTGTCGACGCCCAATTCGGATGCATGCCGGATCTTCGTCGACGGCCAGGAGTACGCCTGGCGCGATGGCGAAGACGTGATGTTCGATGAGACTTACGTGCACTGGGTAAAGAACGAGACTGACCAGACTCGGGTAATCCTGTTCTGTGACATCGAGCGACCGCTGAGCAACCGCCTCATGACCCGGATCAACCGTTGGATCAGCGGCTTGCTGGGCCGTGCTACCGCGCCGCAGAACCTGGATGACGAGCGGGTGGGCGGGATCAACCAGGCCTATGCCTGGAGCAAGAATTCCAGCGATAAATTCAGTGGCGTGATCAAGCAGTGGAAGCGGCGTAATCCCAAGGCTTACAGGGTGCTGCGGCCGGTGTTGGCGGTGGTGGTGTTGGGGTTGCTGGGGTATTGGCTGTTCGGCTGAAGCCGTCCGTGAAGCCCCGAACACTTTCATTTTGCAATGATGACCGGTCCCACAGGTGGCTTCAGTGATCCACAGGTATGTGTTCACAGGAGAACCAATGTGGGAGCGGGCTTGCCCGCGATGGCATCATCAGCCTTGAACAAATCTACCGGCCAGCCCCCCTGGCCGGTTTCAACACCAGCCACAACGCCACGGCAATCAACATCCCGCCATAGATATGCGCCATCGACAACGGCTCATCGAGCAACAACGCCCCCCACAACACCCCGAACGGCGGGATCATGAAGGTCACCGTCATCGACTTCACCGGCCCGACTGAGGTCAGCAGGCGGAAGTAAATGATGTACGCGAAAGCCGTGCACCCCAGGCCCAATCCCAGCAGCGATAACCAGACATTCCAGCCGCCCCAGCTCACCGGTGGTTGGGTGATCACGCTGTAGCCGAACAGCGGCAACAGAAACAAGGTCGCCCCGAGCATGCTGCCCAGCGCCGACAGACGGCTGTCGAGGCCGCCGGCCTGATCCAGCCAGCGCCGCGCGAGAAACCCGGCGAAACCATAGCAGGTGGTGGCGAGCAGGCAGGCGAGGGCACCCATCAGCAATTGCAGGTCGAACGCCACCGGCCCGGCACGGGTCAGGATGCCGACGCCGAACAGACCGAGAAACACTCCGCCCAATTTTGCCGAAGTGAGTTTTTCACTGAAGAAAAGCCCGCCGATCAGCACGCCCATCAACGGCGTGGTGGCATTGAAAATCGCCGAGTAGCCCGCCGGCAGCACCTGCGCTGCAACCGAATAGAGGGTCGCCGGAATGCCGGAGTTGATCACCCCGAGCAGCATCACCGTCTTGAGTTTGCCCTTGAAATCCCAGCTGATGCGCATCAGTCCCAGAATCACCAACAGCCCGGCGGCGGCGATCGACACCCGCAAGAACCCGGTGGGCACGGTGCCGATGACCGGGGCGATGATGCGCATGAACAGAAAGCTCGCACCCCAAATGGCCGCCAACGACAGCATGCGAAAAATATCGACGGGGTTCACGGCACGTTCCTTCCTTGATTGGCGCGCAAGTGTCGCGCCAGTCGGGGCACAAGGCAATGGTTGCGTTGCCTAACTAAGGGCCACTAAGCTCAGGCTCCAATGACAAGAACAGCCGCCGAGGTTTTACCTATGCCGCAGCAATGGCCAGCCGCCGACATCGCCCGAATGATCCTCGATGGCTTTGACGATTACCGCGAGCACTTCCGCCAGATCACCGACGGCGCACGCGCGCGATTCGAACAGGCGCTGTGGCAGGAAACGCAATCGGCGTCCGCCGCGCGGATCAATCTCTACGAAGACAAAGTCGGTGAGACGGTGGAGCGCCTGCGCGCGTCTTTCCAGGTCGATACGTTGATGGACGTCAGCTGCTGGCCGCTGGTCAAGAGCGCCTACATCAGCCTGATCGACCTGCGCTTCGACGATGAACTGTCCGAGACCTGGTACAACTCGATCTTCTGCGGGCTGTTCAGCCATGACCTGATCAGCGACGGGTGCATGTTCATCCACACCACCCGGCCGAGCCTGCGCCGGCCCCGTGCTGCGCAAACGCGCACCTACAAGCCCCAAGGCAAGCTCTCCGGCATGCTCGCGAGCATTTTTGCCGACTACAGCTTCAGCGAAGCTTACGCCGATCTTCCTGGAGACCTGCGCCGCCTCGAGGCGCAACTGCGCGAGAACCTGCCGGACTGGGTCTGCAAGGACCCTGAACTGGCCGTCGAACTGTTTTCCTCGGTGCTGTACCGCAACAAGGGCGCGTACCTGGTGGGGCGCATCTACACCCGGGACGAGCAATGGCCGCTGGTGATACCGCTGCTGCACCGCGAAGGTCGCGGGATCCAGATCGATGCGCTGATCACCGACGAAGCCGACGTGTCGATCATTTTCTCGTTCACCCGCTCATATTTCATGGTAGACGTGCCGGTGCCGGCGGAGTTTATCGGCTTCCTCAAGCGTATCCTGCCAGGCAAGCACATCGCCGAGCTGTACACCTCGATCGGCTTCTACAAGCATGGCAAATCCGAATTTTACCGGGCGCTGATCAACCACCTGGCCAACACCGACGACCAGTTCATCATGGCCCCCGGCGTGCGCGGCATGGTGATGAGCGTGTTCACCCTGCCGGGCTTCAACACGGTGTTCAAGATCATCAAGGACCGCTTCTCGCCGTCGAAGAACGTCGACCGTGCCACGGTGATCGAGAAGTATCGTCTGGTGAAGAGCGTCGACCGGGTAGGGCGCATGGCCGACACCCAGGAGTTCGCCGATTTTCGTTTTCCGTTGAGCAAGTTCGACCCGGCATGCCTGGAGGAATTGCTTGAAGTGGCGGCCTCCACGGTGTCGGTGGAAGGCGACACGGTATTGATCCGCCACTGCTGGACCGAACGCCGGATGACCCCGCTCAATCTGTATCTGGAAAACGCCAATGACGACCAGGTCCGCGAAGCGCTGGAGGACTACGGACTGGCGATCAAGCAACTGGCGGCGGCGAACATCTTCCCTGGCGACATGCTGCTGAAGAATTTCGGCGTCACCCGCCACGGTCGCGTGGTGTTCTACGACTATGACGAGATCTGCTTCCTGACCGAAGCCAACTTTCGCCACATCCCGCAACCGCGTACGCCTGAAGATGAAATGGCCTCCGAGCCGTGGTATTCGATCGGGCCGTTGGATGTTTTCCCTGAAGAGTTTCCGCCGTTCCTGTTTGCCGACTCGGGGCAGAGGAAGCTGTTTGACCAGTTGCACGGCGAGTTGTACAACGCCGATTACTGGAAAAGCCTGCAGGAAGCGATTCGCGCCGGCAAAATCATTGATGTGTTCCCGTATCGCCGCAAGGGCCTCGATAACGAATAACGCCACAACCCTTGTAGGCGCTGCCGAACGCTGCGATCTTTTGATTTTGTTTCTCAAAAGCAACGAAAAAATCAAGATCAAAAGATCGCAGCCTTCGGCAGCTCCTACGCATGCCCCGCTTTGAACATCCGCAATCCATAGTAAATCTGCGACAATTGGCCCCCTGCGCCACTAGACGACCTTTGCGTACCTGATGACTGACGAATCGCCCTCCATCGACAAACTGCTGAAAAACCTCGATCACGCCATGCTCGCCGACCGCCACCGGCTGCGTCGGCAGCTGCTTGAACTGCGCAAGAAGCCAGACGAGGCCAAGCTCGCCCAGTGGGTGACGCGCATGCAGGCATCCTGCGACCAGGTGCTGGCGCGGCGTGCCAGCCTGCCGGTGGTGCGATATGACGACAGCCTGCCCATCGCCGCCAAGCGCGATGAAATCAAGGCTGCGCTGCTCAAGCATCAGGTCCTGATCATCGCGGGCGAGACCGGCTCGGGCAAAACCACCCAGTTGCCGAAGATCTGCCTGGAAATTGGCCGTGGCCAGCATGGGCTGATCGGCCATACGCAACCCCGTCGGATCGCTGCGCGCAGCGTGGCGAGCCGGGTGGCTGAAGAACTGGGCACGCCGCTGGGGGCGCTGGTCGGTTATCAGGTGCGGTTCGAAGATCAAAGCGATTCCAATACGCTCATCAAGCTGATGACCGATGGCATCCTGCTGGCGGAAACCCAGAACGATCGCTACCTCGAACGCTACGACACGATCATCGTCGACGAAGCCCACGAACGCAGCCTCAACATCGACTTCCTGCTGGGTTACCTCAAAACCCTGCTGCCCCGCCGTCCGGACCTCAAGGTCATCATCACGTCGGCCACCATCGATCTGGAGCGCTTCTCCAAGCATTTCGATGATGCGCCGATCGTTGAAGTCTCGGGTCGCACCTTCCCGGTGGAAACCTGGTACCGCCCGCTGACCCTGGAGCAGGACGAAGAGGGCAATCGCGTCGAAGATGACTTGACCGTGGATCAGGCGATCCTCGCCGCCCTCGACGAAGTCGCCGCGTTCGAGCGCAGCGAGCGTAAAAGTCCCGGGGATGTGCTGGTGTTCCTGCCCGGCGAGCGGGAAATCCGCGACGCCGCTGACATGCTGCGCAAGGCCCAGCTCAAGCACACTGAAATCCTGCCGCTGTATGCACGGCTGTCACCGGCCGAACAGCAGCGCATTTTCCAGTCGCACCCCGGGCGCCGGGTGGTGCTGGCTACCAACGTCGCGGAAACCTCGCTGACCGTGCCCGGCATCCGCTACGTGATCGACAGCGGCACCGCGCGCATCAGCCGCTACAGCTATCGGGCCAAGGTCCAGCGCCTGCCCATCGAAGCCATTTCCCAGGCCAGCGCCAACCAGCGTAAAGGTCGTTGCGGTCGCGTCGAACCAGGCATTTGCATCCGCCTGTACAGCGAAGAGGATTTCATCGGGCGCCCGGAATTCACCGACCCGGAAATCCTGCGTACCAACCTCGCGGCCGTGATCCTGCAGATGCTGCACCTGCGCCTGGGCGAGATCACCGATTTTCCGTTTATCGAACCGCCCGATGGCAAGGCCATCAGCGACGGTTTTAACCTGCTGCAAGAGCTCTCGGCGGTCGATCGCAACAGCCAGCTGACACCGCTCGGTCGCCAGCTGGCGCGGCTGCCCGTGGACCCGCGCATGGGCCGCATGTTGCTGGAAGCGGCCAAGCTGGGCAGCCTGCAGGAAGTACTGATCGTCGCCAGTGCCATGTCGATCCAGGACCCTCGCGAGCGTCCACCCGAACGCCAGCAGGCTGCCGATCAGGCCCACGCGCAGTGGAAAGACGTGGACTCGGATTTCGCCGGGCTGGTCAATCTGTGGCGTGGTTTCGAGGAGCAGCGCCAGGCGCTGACCGCGAGCCCCTTGCGTAACTGGTGCCGCAAGAACTTTCTGAATTACCTGCGCCTGCGCGAATGGCGCGACTCCCATCGCCAGCTGAGCCTGATCTGCCGCGACATGCAGTTGAGCCTCAATAAAGAGCCGGCCGATTACCCGAAACTGCACAAGGCCGTGCTGTCCGGATTGCTCAGCCAGATCGGGCAGAAGACCGACGAAGGCGATTACCTTGGCGCGCGGCAGCGACGGTTCTGGATTCATCCATCGTCGGGCCTGGGCAAGAAACGTCCGCAATGGCTGATGACCGCCGAACTGGTGGAAACCACCAAGCTCTATGCGCGCATGGTCGCCAAGATCGACTCCGACTGGATCGAGCCGCTGGCCGGGCACCTGATCAAGAAAAACCACTTTGAACCGCATTGGGAGAAAAAGCGCGGACAGGTGGTGGCTTTCGAGCAAATCACCCTGTTCGGGCTGATCGTGGTCGGTCGCCGACCGGTGCACTATGGTCCGATCGATCCGGTGGTGTCGCGCGAGCTGTTCATCCGCGAAGGCCTGGTGCGCGGTGAGATCCAGTCCAAAGCCAAATGCCTGTCGGCCAATGCGCAGTTGCTGGAACAGCTCGACGAGCTGGAAGCCAAGGCCCGTCGTCGCGACATTCTGGCCGACGAAGAAACCCTGTTTGCGTTCTACGATGCGCGGTTGCCGGCGGAGATTCACCAGACCGCGACTTTCGACAGCTGGTATCGCGTCAACAGCCAGAAAGATCCGCAGTTGCTGATCATGCGCGAGGAAGACGTGCTGGCCCGGGAGGCCAGCGAAGTCACCGCACTCCATTACCCGGACACCCTGCACATTGGCGATCTGGAACTGGCCCTCAGTTACCATTTCGAACCGAACCATCCCCGGGACGGCGTGACCCTGCGGGTGCCGGCACCCTTGTTGCCGATGCTGCCACCGGAGCGTCTGGAATGGCTGGTGCCTGGCGTGATCGAGGCCAAGTGCATCGCCCTGGTGCGCAACCTGCCCAAGGCCCTGCGCAAGAACTTTGTACCGGTGCCGGACTTCGTCAAGGCCGCCCTGCAGCGCATGACCTTCGCCGAGGGCTCGTTGCCCCAGGCACTGGGTCGCGAATTGCTGCGCATGACTGGCGCGCGGGTCAGTGACGAAGCGTGGGCCGAAGCGGCGCAGCAGGTCGACAGTCATCTGCGCATGAACCTGGAAATCGTCGATGGCCAGGGCAAGTTCCTCGGCGAGGGTCGTGATCTGGCCGAGCTGACTGCGCGTTTTGCCGAGGCCAGCCAGGCCGCGCTGGCCGTACCGCAAACCGCCAAAAGCCAGCAGCCGGTAGAGGCGAAGGTGTTTGCCGCAGTGGCGGAGAAAACCCAACAGAAGATCGCCGGCCTGTCGATGACGGTGTACCCGGCGTTGGTGGAGGAGGCCGGCACGGTCAAGGAAGGGCGTTTCTCGACCCCGGCCGAAGCCGAGTTCCAGCATCGTCGCGCTCTGCAGCGCCTGCTGATGCAGCAACTGGCGGAGCCGGCCAAATTCCTCCGTGGCAAGTTGCCGGGGCTGACCGAGCTGGGGTTGATGTACCGCGACATGGGGCGCATCGACAGTCTGGTGGAAGACATCCTGTTGGCCAGCCTCGACAGTTGCATTCTCGAGGGCGAAGACCCGCTGCCCCGCGATGGCGCCGCACTCGCGGCATTGGCCGAGCGCAAACGCGGAGCCTGGACCGAACACGCCGAGCGCCTGGCGCGGTTGACCCTGGACATTCTCAAGCTCTGGCATGGTCTGCAGAAGCGCTTCAAGGGCAAGATCGACCTGGCGCAAGCCGTGGCCCTGAACGACATCAAGCAACAGCTCGGCAACCTGGTGTATCCGGGCTTTGTGCGTGAGACACCGATGCAGTGGCTCAAGGAGTTGCCGCGTTATCTGAAAGCCATCGAGCAGCGCTTCGAGAAACTAGGCGCCCAGGTGCAGAAGGATCGGGTCTGGAGTGGTGAACTGTCCGGCCTGTGGGCTCAGTACCAGACCCGTGCGAACAAGCACGCCCAGGAAGGCAAGCGCGATCCGCAGCTGGAGTTGTATCGCTGGTGGCTGGAGGAATACCGGGTTTCGCTGTTTGCCCAGCAGTTGGGCACCAAGGTGCCGATCTCGGACAAGCGCATGAGCAAGCAGTGGTCCCAGGTCGAGCCGTAGCCCCGGCAGCTCCTGCATGGGGCCGCCGAAGGCGATCTTTTGATCTTCCTGTGTCGCGACAAAAAATCAAAAGATCGCAGCCTGCGGCAGCTCCTACGTTGGGGCCGCGTAAAATCGTTCGGTCGTGCAATATAGGGCGAAAACTCGGTGTTTATGGCAAACTTCGCGCCTATAAACGCCGGCCCTGCGGTTTTGAGCCTTCGCGGCTACAGGCGGACCGGAATAAAGAGATGCCAGGTTTGCGTTCCACGGACGGGAATGAACCCTTTGTGTGTTGGTACGTCGGTGCCAATGCTTTCTGCCTGAACAGATTAGAGAAACGACCATGCATAATGTCGTCATCAGTGGCACCGGCCTGTACACCCCGGCCAACAGCATTTCCAACGAAGAGCTGGTGCAGTCTTTCAATGCTTACGTCGCGCTGTTCAACGCCGACAACGCCGAAGCCATCGCCCGCGGCGAAGTCGAAGCCTTGACCGAGTCCAGTGCCGCATTTATCGAAAAAGCCTCCGGCATCAAGAGCCGGTTTGTCATGGACAAGGATGGCATCCTCGATCCGCAGCGCATGGCGCCGCGCCTGCCGGAGCGTTCGAATGACGAATGGTCGGTGCTGTGCCAGATGGCCATGGGAGCTGCCGAGCAGGCCCTGCAACGCGCCGGCAAGACCGCTGCAGACATCGACGGCGTGATCGTAGCCTGTTCCAACCTGCAACGTGCCTACCCGGCCATTGCCATCGAAGTCCAGGAAGCGCTGGGTATCCAGGGGTTCGGCTTTGACATGAACGTGGCTTGTTCTTCGGCGACCTTCGGCATCCAGGCGGCAGCCAACAGCGTACAACTGGGCCAGGCTCGGGCCATCCTGATGGTTAACCCGGAAGTTTGCACCGGCCACCTCAATTTCCGTGATCGTGACAGCCACTTCATCTTTGGTGACGCTGCCACAGCGGTGATCATCGAGCGTGCCGACCTCGCGACTTCCCAATACCAGTTTGACGTTGTTAGCACCAAGCTGCTGACCAAGTTCTCCAACAACATCCGCAACAACTTCGGCTTCCTCAACCGCGCGGCGGAAGAGGGCATTGGTGCCAGGGACAAACTGTTCGTGCAGGAAGGCCGCAAGGTATTCCGCGATGTCTGCCCGATGGTGGCCGAACTGATCGCCACTCACCTGGAAGAAAACCAGTTGAACGTGGCTGACGTGAAGCGCTTCTGGCTGCACCAGGCCAACCTCAGCATGAACCACCTGATCGTGAAGAAGCTGCTGGGCCGTGAGGCGACGGAAGAGGAAGCACCGGTGATTCTGGACACCTATGCCAACACCAGCTCGGCGGGTTCGGTGATTGCGTTTCACAAGAACCAGGATGACCTGGCGGCGGGCTCGCTGGCAGTGCTCAGCTCGTTCGGTGCGGGTTACTCGATTGGCAGCGTGATACTGCGCAAGCGCTAAACGCCCACACCTGTAGGAGCGAGCTTGCTCGCGATGGTCGTCAACGATACCGCGGGGAGCCTGGCACCCCGCGGCGTCCTCACTACCATCGCGAGCAAGCTCGCTCCTACAGTGGGGCAGGGGAATGCGCGAGCGCAAAAAACCCGCTATGCACTATCGGACGGATGATGGGGACCGATAGCACAAAGCGGGTTTATAAACGCGACTCAGGCCTCCCTGCCCGAGCCGGACAGCGGGGTTATCAGAACTTGGCTTCAGCATCCAGTTGCAGGGTGTTGATTTTCGAGTCGCGCAAAGTGGCGTTGGTATAGTCGGATTTCGCCATCAGGTAAGTCGCGCCGAGGGAGAAGTTCTTGTCCAGCTCGTAGCTCACTTTCAACTTGCTGCCGCGCGAACCGGTGAAACCGTTGGCGAAGTCAGAGTCGGTGAAGGCGCCAACCACGGAGTTACGCTGTACATCGCGATAGTTGTAGTCCAGGCCGAAGCCGTAGACCTTGGTCTTTACACCCGCCAGCCAGCCCATGTCCTGGTCGTTGCTGGCATCCTGGTTATTGACCACCTGACCGTACAGCGACAGCGGCATCGGCAGGCCGCCGATGTCCAGCTGACCAAAGCCTTCGTACAGTTTGAACTGCTCGTTCGGGGTGTTGCCGTTGGTGGCCAGTACCGATGGGATGCTGGTGCCGCCGGCGGTGATGTCGTCGTCGTTGTCGTAGCCGTAGATGCTGCCGCCCAGGGTCAGCTTCAGGTTGTCGGTGAGGGCAAAACGCGCGCCCAACTGGCCTGCGTAAAGGCGCAGGTCGTGCTTGAATTGCACGCCTTCACCGTCGACGTTGTCCTTGAGGGTGTAGTGACCGGCGCTGCCGAACAGTTCGGTGCTCGCGCCCAACGGGTATTTGTAAGTGACGGCCAGGCCTTCGGGGCTGATATCGCTATCCCAGATGATGTCGCCCATGCTTACCCATTGCTGCGGCATCTTGCCGCCAACGATGTGCAGGTTCTTGATCGCATCGGGGTGGTAGTCGACGTAACCCTGATCCAGCCAGATCGATTTCTTGTCGAAGTAGTTGTCTAGGCTCTGGTTGGTGGAGCGCGCGTCGTCGTTGTTACCGGTAGCGATACGGATACCGGTGTCGACTTGCGGGTTGATCTCGGTGTAGGCACCCAGGCGGGCACGAACACGCTGACGATCGGAGTCGCGGTTGTTGGGAACGCCATCGTTCTTGATGGTTTCCTGGCGGAACCGCACATCACCCTTGAACTGGGTCTTGGCCGCCCAGGCCAGTTTTTGGTCGAAAGTACTCAGTGCGTCTGTTTTCTTCGCGGTGGCCGCGATCTGCTCGTTGGTCTCTTGCTGAGCCTGACGGGCAATCTGCTGGTCTTTCTGATCCCTGGCCAGCTCGGCTTGCAGTTCACTGTATTGGGCGGTGGTAATCGAGCCGTTTGCCTTGAGCATGTCGAGCAGTTTGGCGTCGACTGCGGCACTGGCCGGGACGCTCATGGCCAGCAACAGACCGCCACACAGGGCCGCCGCAGTTTTCGTGGAAGCAAGACGCATATCAATCTCCGAAGATGAGAGTGGATGACTGAGCCATCCAGGACACAACCGACCTTTGATGGACGGAAAACAGTGGCCGGGTAGAACCCGACGCTCTAAAAACAGGCGCCAGTATCGCGATCGTTTATGACAGAGCAGTGGCAAAGTGATGGCGATGCGATGACGATACGAATTCAACTGCAAGGCCCCGTCCAGAGCACTGCGGTCGGATAGGTCGTGTAGGTTGCGCCGCGATAAGCGATACTCGCGAAGCTTTCACGCATTCAGGTGAAGAGGAATTTATGCCCCTGCAGCGACTGGAAAATCTGTCCGACATTGCCCCGCGCACCTGGGATGCCCTGGTTCCGGAGGCCCAGCCGTTTTTGCGCCATGCCTTTCTCAGTGCCCTGGAAGACAGCGCCAGCATCGGCCCGCATTCGGGTTGGCAAGCCGAGCATCTGTTGCACGTAGAGGGCGACCGGCTAATCGCCGCGCTCCCCTGTTACCGCAAGTGGCACTCCTACGGCGAATACGTGTTCGATCACGCCTGGGCGGATGCCTGCGCACGGGCGGGCATCGACTATTACCCCAAGCTGTTGACAGCGGTGCCGTTCAGCCCGGTCAGCGGGCCGCGACTGCTGGCGGCCAGCGTGGAGGACGGCTTTGAATTGCTGCAGAGCCTGCCGGGTTACCTGGAAATCGAAGGCCTTTCCAGCGCCCACATCAACTTTACCGATCCCTTTACCGACGCCGCTCTGGCCCAGCAACCGGGCTGGCTGCAGCGAATCGGCTGTCAGTACCACTGGCAGAATCGCGGTTACCGGGACTTCCAGGATTTCCTCGACGCCCTCAGTTCACGCAAGCGCAAACAGATGCGCAAGGAACGCGAGCAGGTCGCGGGGCAGGGCATCGAGTTCGAGTGGCTGGAAGGGCGGCAACTGAGCGAAGCGCAGTGGGATTTTGTCTATGCCTGCTACGCCAACACGTACGCGGTGCGGCGCCAGGCGCCTTACCTGACGCGGGCGTTTTTCAGCTTGCTGGCCGAGCGCATGCCCGAGTCAATTCGGGTGGTCCTGGCCAAACAAGGTGCACGCCCGGTGGCAATGGCTTTCAGCCTGGTGGGCGGCGGCAGTTTTTACGGGCGCTACTGGGGCTGCCTGGCGGAATTTGACCGCCTGCACTTTGAGACCTGTTTCTACCAGGGCATGGATTACGCCATCGCCAATGGTTTTCAGCGCTTCGACGCTGGCGCCCAGGGCGAGCACAAGCTGATCCGCGGCTTTGAACCGGTGATCACTCATTCATGGCACTACTTGCGCCATCCCGGGCTGAAGGCTGCGGTCAAAGACTTCCTGCAACAGGAGCGTCTGGGCGTGCTGGCTTACGCCGAGGAAGCGAGGACCGCCCTGCCTTATCGACAGGAATGATCCTCGCTCCCGGTCTCAGCTGTCTTCCTTGCCCAGCCAGCGGTATGTCACCCCGCCGACCACCGCGCCGAGCAACGGCGCGACCCAGAACATCCACAGCTGTGCGATCGCCCAGCCGCCCACCAGCAGTGCCGGGCCGGTGCTGCGGGCCGGGTTGACCGAGGTATTGGTCACGGGGATCGAGATCAGGTGGATCAGCGTCAGGGCCAGGCCGATGGCGATCGGTGCCAGTCCTGCCGGCGCGCGCTTGTCGGTGGCACCGAGGATGATCAGCACGAACATCGCCGTCATCACCAGTTCGCAGACGAAGCCTGCCGCCATCGAGTACTTGCCGGGAGAGTGTTCGCCGTAGCCGTTGGAGGCCAGCCCCGTCGACAGATCGAACCCTTCCTTGCCGCTGGCGATGTAGTAGATCAACCCCGCAGCAATAATGGCGCCGACCACCTGGGCGATGATGTAGGCCGGCAATTCCCGGGCAGGGAATCGACCGCCGACGCATAAACCGACCGAAACGGCCGGGTTCAGATGACAACCGGAGATATGGCCAATGGCAAAGGCCATGGTCAGTACCGTGAGGCCAAACGCCAGGGCCACACCCAGTACCCCGATTCCAAGCGGAGAAGACGCGGCCAGGACCGCACTGCCGCAACCCCCCAACACCAGCCAGAATGTACCGAACAACTCAGTAACTGAACGTTTGAACAGAGACATGAGAGCGTCCTTGATAGGCTTGCTATCGAGACTGCATCGCGTGATGCATCCTGCAGATTTACGACAGGTTCGTCTCCAGAACCTTGGCTGAGTACAGCAGGGTTTTTGTGGAATGCCAATCTGGGAAAAACTGCCAGCGCCCGTGGTCTGGGGCCTGTGGCGGTTTAACAGGGTAGAGGGGGCCCTGTGGGAGCGAGCCTGCTCGCGATGGCGGAGTTTCAGTCAATGTAAATGCTGAACCTAAAACCGCTATCGCGAGCAGGCTCGCTCCCACAGGGGGATGGTGGCATTCAACTCAGTCGATCCCGACGAACCCACCCGTCTGGTGCTGCCACAACCGCGCATACAATCCGCCATGGGCGAGCAGTTCGGAATGGCTGCCGGTTTCGGCGATCCTGCCGTTTTCCAGGACCACCAGACGGTCCATACGTGCGATGGTCGAAAGCCTATGGGCGATGGCGATCACGGTCTTGCCCTGCATCAGGGTTTCCAGGCTTTCCTGGATCGCGGCTTCGACTTCCGAGTCCAGGGCCGAGGTGGCTTCGTCCATGATCAGGATCGGCGCGTCCTTGAGCAGCACCCGGGCAATGGCGATCCGCTGGCGCTGGCCGCCGGAAAGTTTCACGCCGCGCTCGCCTACATGGGCATCAAAGCCGGTACGACCTTCAGAGTCCGACAGCAGCGGGATGAACTCATCGGCGCGGGCCTTGCGCACCGCTTCCCAGAGTTCAGCATCGGTGGCGTCGGGTTTGCCGTAGAGCAGGTTGTCGCGAATCGAACGGTGCAGCAGCGAAGTGTCCTGGGTGATCATGCCGATGCGCTCGCGCAGGCTTTCCTGGCCGACTTCGGCGATGTTCTGGCCGTCGATGAGGATGCGCCCGCCTTGCACGTCATACAGGCGCAACAGCAGGTTGACCAAGGTCGACTTGCCGGCGCCGGATGGCCCGATCAGGCCGATCTTTTCCCCCGGCTTGATGGTCAGGTTGAGGTCGCCGATGATCCCGCTTTTCTTGCCGTAGTGAAAATCGACGTGCTCGAACCGCACCTCGCCATGGGGCACGGTCAGCGGCTTGGCCTGGTCGCGGTCGGTGACGCTGACCGGTTGCGCGATGGTCTGCAGACCGTCCTGGACCATGCCGATATTTTCAAAGATGCCGTTGACCACCCACATGATCCAGCCGGACATGTTGACGATTCGGATCACCAGGCCGGTCGCGAGGGCAATGGCGCCCACCGAGATCAGCGACTGGGTCCACAACCACAGCGCCAGGCCGGTGGTGCCGACGATCAGCAGGCCGTTCATGCTGGTGATGACCACGTCCATGCTGGTGACCACGCGCCCTGCGAGCTGGGCTTTTACCGTCTGTTCCTCGATGGCCTCCTTGGCGTATTGCTGTTCGAAGTTGGTGTGGGCGAACAGCTTCAGCGTGGTGATGTTGGTATAGCCGTCAACGATGCGCCCCATCAGTTTGGAACGGGCATCAGAGGACACCACCGAGCGTTCTTTGACCCGCGGCACGAAGTAGCAGAGCGCGCCAATGTAGGCCGCGATCCACGTCAGCAAGGGAATCATCAGGCGCCAGTCGGCTTCGGCGAACAGCACCAGGGAACTGATCGCATAGATCAGCACATGCCACAGCGCATCCACCGCTTGCACGGCGGAATCGCGCAGGGAGTTGCCGGTCTGCATGATGCGCTGGGCAATGCGGCCGGCGAAGTCGTTCTGGAAGAAATTCAGGCTCTGCTTGAGCACATAGCTGTGGTTCTGCCAGCGGATCAGGCTGGTCATGCCAGGGCTGAGGGTCTGGTGCACCAGCAGGTCATGCAGGCCGACGAAAATCGGCCGCAAGACCAGGGCGACCACCGCCATCCAGGCCAGCTCGATGCCGTGCTCCTGGAAAAAATTGACGTTGGGTGTGCCTTGGGTCAGGTCGATGATGCGGCTCAGATAACTGAACAGCGCCACTTCGATCAGCGCACCGATCAGGCCGACAATCAACAGGGCGGCGAAACTCGGCCAGACCTGCTTGAGGTAATAGGTGTAGAAGGGGAGAACCCGATCTGGCGGAGCCGCCGTCGGAGCATCGCGAAAAATGTCGATCAGTTGTTCAAAACGGCGATAAAGCATCGGTTCTCCGCCCGCGCACGGGCTCTCCTTTGACAGTGCGAACGGCGCCCTGAGGAGCGCCGCCCGGTATTTTCCTGCAGCTTAGTCGATGCGCTTGGCCGACTTGATGAACACAGGATCGGCAGGCACGTCTTTCATGCCGCCGCGCATGGTGGTTGGCGAGTTGACGATGATGTCGACCACGTCCATGCCCTTGACGACTTTCCCGAACACCGCATAGCCGTCGCCCTGGTCGAGGAAATCGTTGTCCTTGACGTTGATGAAGAACTGGCTGGTGGCCGAATCCGGTGCCGAGGTACGGGCCATGGAAAGGGTGCCGCGCACGTTGACCAGGCCGTTCTTGTGCTCGTTCTTGATGGACGCCTTGGTGTCTTTCTGCTGCATCTGTTGAGTGAACCCGCCGCCCTGGACCATGAAGCCGGGGATCACGCGGTGGAAAATCGTGTTGTTGTAGAAGCCGCTGTCGACGTACTCAAGAAAGTTCTTGGTACTGATCGGCGCCTTGACCGGGTCCAGTTCGATCTCGATCTGGCCATTGGTGGTTTCCAGCAGCACGTGCGGGGCCTTGGCAGGCGTGGCGGCCATCAGGTTGGCGGCAAACAGAACGGTGCCGGCGGCGAGGGCGATTTTTTTCAGCATGGGTCAGTGATCCTGAGTGTGGTGGTGTCGACTGCGGTGAGAAACTCGAGCAGGGTTTGATTGAAATGTTCGGGCTGGTCAAGCGGGGTGGCGTGGCGCGAATCGGCAATCACAACCATCCGCGCATCAGGCAGCAGTTTTACATAGTTTTCTTTCAACGCGACCGGGGTGTAGTCACGGTCGGCGCTGATGATGAGCGTTGGACAGGAGACTCTGGAGAGTCGTTCCTGAACGCCCCAGCCGACGATGGCATCAAAGCTGGCGAGATAAGCATGTTTGTCGTTTGTTGCCCAGCGCAGGGCCATCTTCTCACGCAGGTTTGCCTGCTCCGGCTTGGGAAACAGTTTGGCGCCCAAGGCTTTGCCGATGGTGCCCAGGCTCAACGCGCGCATCAGGCTCCAGCGCTTGAACCACTGCCAGTAATCGTCGCGGCTGCGCAGCTTGACCTCTGGCGCGCTGTTGACGATGCACAGGCTTTTGAGGAGCTGCGGCTGGTCCACGGCCAACTGGAAACCGATCATGCCGCCCATCGACAGGCCGACATAATGCACGGGGCCAAGATTCAAATGCTCGATCAGGGCGACCAGGTCGGCGCTGAACCCGGCGATGCTGTAGCGCTCCCGGGGTTTTTCGGAACGGCCGTGGCCGCGGATGTCCGGGACAATCACCCGGTAGCGGGCTGATAGCGCCGGGATCTGCATTTCCCAGTCCAGAGTGCTCGAGCCGAGGCCATGGACCAGCAGCAACGGGGTGCCGTGGCCATATTCCTCATAGTGCAGGTTGCAACCTTCATGTTCGAAATAGGCCATGCAGTCACTCCATGTCAGGCTTGTTCAGGGGCCGCGAAGGGCGCATCCAGCGGCGCGGTGTCGAAGGTACGCAGCAGGTCGATGAGGATCTGCGTCGCCGGGCCCAGGGGTTTGTCCTTGTTCGAATACAGGTAGAAGCTCGGATTACGACTGCCACCCTGATCCAACGGTAGCAGCTTGAGCGAGCCTTCCTTCAATTCGCGTTCGATCATGTGCCGGGGCAACCAGGCAAAGCCGAGGCCGCTGCTGACAAAAGTGGCGGCGGTGGCCAGGCTGCCTACCGTCCAGCGCTGCTCAGCCCCCAGCCAGCCGACATCCCGCGGCTGCTGGCGGCCGGAGTCGCGAATCACCACCTGCATCTGGCTTTCCAGGTCCTGAAAGCTCAATTCACGGTTCAGGCGATGCAACGAGTGATCGGGGTGGGCCACGGCGACAAATTCGACGTCGCTCAATTCCGCCCCCAGGTAGCCGGGAATGCTTAAACCGGTGATGGCCAGGTCGGCAACCCCTTCCAGCAATACTTCCTCGACGCCGGACAGCACCTCTTCGCGCAGCCGCACCCGACAGCCGCGACTTTGCGGCATGAACGCGGTCAGGGCGCGCACCAAGCGGGCACTTGGGTAGGCGGCATCCACCACCAGGCGCACTTCCGCTTCCCAGCCCTGTTCCATGTGGTGGGCCAGGTCTTCCAGCTGGCTGGCCTGTTTAACCAACTGCCGGGAGCGGCGCAGCAGCACGCCGCCGGCCTCCGTCAGCACGGCCTTGCGACCATCAATACGCAGCAGCGGCACGCCGAGCTGGTCCTGCATACGCGCCACTGTGTAGCTGACAGACGATTGCGAGCGATGCAGCGCCTCGGCGGCCTGGGCAAAACCGCCGTGATCGACCACGGCCTGCAACGTTCGCCATTGATCAAGGGTCACGCGGGGCGCTTTCATGTTGGGCTCCTGTTGTCCTAAGCTGGCAGCACTTATTGGAGACTGCCGAATGAAAAAATTCTGTTATCTGGTGCTGGCGATGTTGCCACTCACTGCGTTTGCCTATCCGATCGACGTCACCAAGCAGCTCAATGGCATGAGCATCGACTACGATGCCACTGATACCGATAGCGACATCGCCTCCATCCAGGTCAACAACTACGGCACTGTCGATGCAACCTGCAAGGTGGTCTTCACCAATGGCCCGGAAGCGCCGCGCACTCGCAAGATCGAGGTGCCCGCCGGGAAACACAGCTTCGCCACCGCCAAATTCACCCGTACCATTATCAAGATGCGCATTGAGCTGACTTGCTCCCCCAAATAACATCGTTTGGGAAACTCCTTTGGGAGCGAGCCTGCTCGCGATGGCGATTCGTCTGTAGAAACTGCTGAAACAGATACAGCGTTATCGGGGTCAGGCTCACGACCCCAGGCGCATGCCCTGAGGTTATAAACGAATTTATTGATGGGTTGTAGCAGTTATTTGCGCTTTTTCATCGATATGGTTCTGTTTAACCTTCACTCCATCGCCCTACAGCATTCTCAGATGGAGCCTACAAACCATGTCACGCGTCCTGATCATCGAAAGCAGCGCTCGTCAGCAAGATTCGGTTTCCCGCCAACTGACCCAAACCTTTATCAGCCAGTGGCAAGCCGCGCACCCGGCCGACCAGATCACCGTCCGTGACCTCGCCGTGAATCCGGTGCCGCACCTGGACAGCACGTTGCTGGGTGGCTGGATGAAGCCGGCTGACCAGCGCAATGACAGCGAACATGCCGCGCTGGCGCGTTCCAACCAGCTGACCGACGAGTTACTGGCCGCCGACGTTCTGGTGATGGCTGCGCCGATGTACAACTTCGCCATTCCAAGCACCCTTAAAGCCTGGCTGGACCATGTGCTGCGTGCCGGCGTGACGTTCAAATACACCGAGACCGGCCCCCAGGGACTGCTCAGCGGCAAGCGCGCCTACGTGCTGACCGCACGCGGCGGTATCTACGCCGGCGGCCCGGCGGATCACCAGGAACCGTACCTGCGCCAGGTGATGGGGTTCATCGGCATCAACGATGTGACCTTCATCCATGCCGAAGGCATGAACCTGGGGGGTGACTTCCAGGAGAAGGGCCTGAATCAGGCGAAAGCCAAGCTGGCCCAGGTTGCTTGATATGTTAATCGTCAGATAATCGCTGGATGTTCTAGTGACCTGGCGTGACCCCTTCAAGGCTTTTACGCGCATCGAACCTCCCTTTGCACTTCTGCTCCTGAGTGCTGCCGCCCGATTGAACGCTTTAGCGAGATCGGGCTTTTTTTTGCCTGTGATTTTTCGTGTGGTGACGGCTCTTTTGATATCCCGTACGCGCTGGTAGAAGCTGTCCCGTGGAACGAGGCGGCGATCTTTTGATCTTGGCTTGCGTACTTATCCATTTCTGCGGCAACGGCGGCCATTGGTTTTGCCCCTTACGGCTATCCCTTTAAAGGTCTTAAGTAAAACCCCCTGAAACTTCAGCCAGGATTACCAGACGATTTGGGCCAATGTGCTCGCGCGATTCGAGAAAATGCACCACCAAGCCTCGGCTACACAAGTTGATGTGGATCAACCTTGGCGCCTCCATGTGCTGTAAGTTGAAAAATCAAAACCCGCTAATCAGTACCGGAGATTCTCCATGTTCTGGTTTCGCCATCGTCACCCAGCGTTTATAGGCCTAACGATCGTGCTATGGGCGATAGCGTTTGATTTGGCAGCGAGCCTGGGGTGCCTGGCACAGCCCAGCCAAACTCCAGCGACAGCACAGGCCTTGATGAGCACCGTGCACAATCACGAAAGCTACGACGTCCATGCGCCAGCTTGCCTTCAGCATTGCGCTGATGCGGTGATAGCTGTAAGCCCTTCGCTCCATCTTCAAATATTTGAACTGTCCAGCTGGATGTTTCTGTTCCTGATCCCTGCGTTACTCATTCTTTATCCCTCCAACCCTTGCGCTTTTGCCTTTCTTGTCTTGCGGCGACCTATGCCAGCCAGGCGGCCTACTCGCCTGATTTTCGTCCGCTTTAACGATTGACCCGACCTTCTGCGCGCCAATTTTCGGCGCACTGTCTGACTGCGCCACCCCGGTGCGGCCTCGTGTTACCTGAGTTGTCCTCAACCTTTGGAGTTCGCCATGCACGTCTCATTTAAGTTTGTCCTCGCCACCCTGCTCCTGAGCAGCCCATTCGTCGCCTCTGCAGTCGATGAGCATCACCCGGAGTCGACGTCGACCACACCGGCCCAGACAAGCGAAGCAGGTACGTCGATGCAAAACAATGTGATGAGCAAGCAAATGCAAAAAATGCAGGTTGCACACGACAATGCTGCTGCGGCCAAGACCCCGGCCGAGCGACACGCCGCGATGCAGGAGAGCATGAAGACGATGAAGGACAGCATGGCCATGATGCATAAGAACTGTCATGGCATGGGCATGGCGGGCAATAGCGACGGTATGGAGAGCGGAATGATGAACATGATGATGAAAATGATGGATCAGCAATCGAGCATGATGAAGATGCCGATGAGCAAGTGACGCATACAAGCCTATAGGCAATCCAACGGCGGTTTTACCTTTGCCCATATGCCGAGGGTAAAACTGCCGCCCGATATTCCGCTAACACCTCCCTAACATTGTGGAGCCGAAATCCTGGCAGCCGTATCAGGTGATGGGTCAGACCCTGACGGGTACCGGCAGGCGCCGATTCTCTGGGCAATTGATGACCACGTCAGGGCCAACCAGGCACGGCTTATCACAACAGGAAATCTTTGGGTGCTGCTCAATCGCAGCGCAGCCAGATTGCTGTTGCCAACCTGACGGAAATGTAATCACGCGTCGCCCGGCGATGTGACATCGTGCTCGAAATATGGCTGGCACCGAATCTCTGAAGTAAGCCCTGACCGCACTTTGGCAGCGGATCCGTATCTCCCCCCCCCCGGATTCTGACTTAGGACACTCTCCATGCATTCCCGAACATCAAGACGCACTTTCGTGAAAGCACTAGCGGCAGGCGGGGTACTCGCAGGCTTTGGGCTATGGCGCAGCCCGGTGTGGGCGATTACCAGTCGGGGCCAGCCGAATGTGCTTGCAGGTTCAGATTTTGATCTTTCCATAGGTGAGATGGGAGTGAACTTTACGGGCACTCCGCGCACTGCGATGACAATCAACGGCAGCCTCCCAGGACCTTTGCTGCGCTGGCGCGAAGGCGACACGGTAACGTTGCGGGTCAGGAACCGACTCAAGGAAAACACCTCGATCCATTGGCACGGCATCATTCTGCCGGTGAATATGGACGGTGTTCCAGGCCTGAGCTTCCACGGAATTGAGCCAGGTGGCCTTTACGTGTACTCATTCAAGGTTAAACAGAACGGCACGTACTGGTATCACAGTCATTCCGGGTTTCAGGAGCAAGTTGGTGTCTATGGGCCTCTGGTCATTGATGCAAAAGACCCCGAACCCTTCACCTACGATCGCGACTATGTGGTGATGCTGTCCGACTGGACTGATGAAGACCCCGAGCGGGTCATGAAAAAGCTCAAGAAACAATCCAGTTACTACAACCTGCACAAACGCACTGTCGGCGACTTCATTGATGACGTCAGCAAGACCGGTTGGTCTGCCACACTCGCGGATCGAAAAATGTGGGCTGAAATGAAGATGAACCCCACGGACCTTGCCGACGTCAGTGGCGCCACCTACACCTACTTGCTTAACGGGCTGGCGCCTGACAGCAACTGGACAGGTATTTTCAGGCCCGGCGAACGGCTGCGCCTGAGGTTCATCAATGGCTCGGCGATGAGCTACTTTGACGTGCGCATTCCCGGTTTAAAGATGACTGTCGTCGCGGCAGACGGGCAGTACGTGAAACCGGTGAGCGTCGATGAGTTTCGCATCGCCGTGGCCGAAACCTTTGATGTGATTGTCGAACCGACTGAACACGCCTACACCTTGTTCGCCCAGTCGATGGATCGCACTGGTTTCGCGAGAGGTACGCTGGCGGTACAGGAAGGGCTCTCGGCCCCTGTCCCGTCCCTGGATCCACGTCCATTGATCACGATGAGCGACATGGGCATGGGTGATATGGCCGGCATGGATCATGGCGATACGAACGACATGACCCTGGCCTCGATGCAAGGCATGGAGGGTATGGATCACAGCCAAATGACGCCTGGCGACGATAAGAGCATGCAGGGTATGACAGGCATGGACGGTGCATCGATGCAGGGCATGGATAACAGCCAGACGCCAGACTCGTCAGGCATGTCTGCCCACTCGATGCAAGGCATGAACGGGATGGACTCGATGGAGCCCCATCCTGCCTCGGAAGCCAACAATCCGCTGGTCGACATGCAGGCGATGAGTCCCACGCCGAAACTCAACGATCCAGGCATGGGGCTGAGAAACAACGGCCGCCGGGTCCTGACGTACGCAGACCTGAAGAGCACCTTCCAGGATCCCGATGGCCGGGAACCAAGCCGCACCATCACACTTCATCTGACCGGGCACATGGAAAAGTTCTCGTGGTCTTTTGACGGGCTCAAATTCGCTGATGCCGAGCCGCTTCGACTCAAGTATGGAGAGCGCATTCGAGTGGTTCTAGTGAACGACACCATGATGATGCATCCCATTCACCTGCATGGCATGTGGAGTGATCTTGAGGACGAAAACGGTGACTTCATGGTTCGTAAACACACCATCGACATGCCGCCTGGCTCTAAACGCAGTTACCGCGTGACCGCCGATGCGCTAGGGCGATGGGCGTTCCACTGCCACCTGATGTACCACATGGAAATGGGCATGTTCCGTGAAGTCCGTGTGCACGAGTAGGAGCCTGACATGAACTTCGAACAATTCGCTAAATCGGTTTTCGTCAGCCTGGCCATCCTTGGAGTGGGGGTTACGCCATTTTCGCTGGTTTATGCGCAAACCGAGCCGATGCAAGGCATGGATTACTCGCAAATGAAGGGTATGGATCACTCTCAGATGCAGGGTATGGATGACGTTCAATTTCAAGGCATGAAGCCCGTGGCGTCCCAAGAAAGCCGTACACCGATCCCTGCACTTACTAACGCGGATCGCGCAGCGGTGTTTGAAAGTCAGGCCGGCCACCAGATGCACGACGATGCAATCAACTCGTTTCTCCTTATTGATCAACTCGAATGGCAAGACGCCGACGCTGGAAGCACCCTGAGCTGGGAGGCCAGCGGATGGATCGGAGGCGATGCTGATCGTCTCTTGCTTCGTACCGAAGGCGAGAGAACCAATGGCGTGACCGAAAGCGCTGAATTCCAGGCACTCTGGGGTCATGCCATCAGTCCTTGGTGGGACGTTGTCAGTGGCGTGCGGCAAGACTTCAAACCCGGTACACCTCAGACGTGGGCGGCACTAGGCCTGCAGGGCATGGCGCTCTATAACTTCGAAACGCAAGCCACCGCCTACTTTGCAGAGGGCGGTCAGACGGCGTTGCGACTCAAGGGTGACTACGACATTTTGTTAACAAACAGTTTGATTCTGCAGCCCACTGCTGAAATCAACTTTTATGGCAAAAACGACCCTCAACGGGCCACCGGTTCAGGACTTTCGGACACCGAGCTCGGCCTGCGGCTGCGTTACGAAATTCGCCCCGAATTCGCCCCTTACATTGGAGTGACCTGGAACCGTTCCTACGGAAAAACTGCGGATTACGCCCGTGAAGAAGATGAAGACCAAAGCGAAGCACGTTTTGTTCTGGGGGGGCGAATGTGGTTCTAATCCAGCCTCTCACGCACAGCCAAAACCTATTCAAACAATAAACACCCCCACGGCCCAGTCCGTCAGGAGCCTTGCATGTCATTTCTTAAAGCCTTTAGTGTTGCCGCAGCACTCAGCGCAGGTCTGTTGTTGAGCGCAGTCGCCCAGGCGCATCCCAAACTGCTGTCCTCCACTCCAGCAGAGGGCTCTACTGTTCGGGCTCCAGAAAAAATTGAACTGAACTTCTCGGAGAAACTCACCACCCAGTTTTCCGGCGCGAAATTGGTCATGACTGAGATGCCGGGTATGTCTGCACACTCTCCCATGGGCGTCAAAACGAGCGTTTCGGGCGGCACTGATCCGAAAATGATGGTTATCAGCCCCACAAAACCACTTACACCAGGCACCTACAAAGTTGAATGGAGGGCGGTCTCTTCCGACACCCACCCGATCACAGGCTCCGTGACCTTCAAAGTCCAATGATCCATGGATGACTCAATCAACATAATCCTACGCTTCGCGCTGTACATCGACTTGATGTTGCTCTTTGGCTTGGCGTTGTTCGGTATCTACAGTCTCAAAGGAAAAGAACGAGGCGGTGGAGTTGTTTTGAATTTTGAGTCGCTATTGGCCGCCACTGCCGTTATCGGCGTCTTATTGTCGATTGCCGCCATGCTGCAAATGGCCAAGACGATGAGCGGCGTATCTAGCTTCATGGAGCTTCATCATCATATTCTCGAGATGATGCTGATGGGGACTGATGCGGGGCTCACATGGATGGTTCGGATAGCCTCGTTGACGATGGCCGTGATCGCGGCCTTACTCAACAGACGAGCTCCTGCCATAAGCCTTTGGGGCGTCACGGTCTGCGGTGCTGTAGCACTGGGTACCTTGGCCTGGACAGGACATGGTGCGATGGATGAAGGCACTCGTCGATATCTGCATTTCACGAGCGATATCGTTCATCTTCTGGGTGCTGGGAGCTGGTTGGGCGCGCTCAGTGCATTCGTGATTTTATTGCGATCAAATAAGCTCTCAGGAGCTTTGCAGATCCAAGTGCTGGCTAGGGCCCTGACTGGATTTGAATCTGCCGGAGCGCTCATTGTCCTCACCTTGACCGTGACCGGCATAGCCAATTACCTATTGGTTGTAGGGCAGACATTGGAGACGTTGACCACCACTACCTATGGCGCACTATTATCTTTTAAGGTTTTTTTGTTTGCCGGGATGCTCATTTTAGCGGCCTTGAACCGTTTTCACCTGAGCCCGCTGCTGGAGCAATCCATTCAAATCGGCACTCACGCGGTCGCTATTAACGCCTTGCGGCGAAGCATGATTCTAGAGTTGTTGCTCGCGGTCATCATCATGGGTCTAGTTGCCTGGCTCGGTACTCTCAGCCCAGAGATAGAGATGTCTGTAGATTAGGCCGTCACGCGAATACTAATGTTCAGGCACTGCCTTTCCCTCTTCAGCGGTACTCAGCTTCACAGTGCCGACGATTGGAATGCGCAGGCATTAGTGATCCAGAGGAAACCAAGTGGCTGAACAACGCAACTTCGCCTCTGCAACTCTCAGAGACATCGGCCCGTATGCCGGCCACCTGCTCGCGTATCTGCTGCACCACCTTCGCATCGCGGATGCCACACGGCCTTAGCCGTGACGGCGGAACTACTGCCAGCCTTCCCCAAAATAATGAATTTGTGCAAATTCAAACTGCGACAGCCCCCAAAACCCGCTATCGTCGCCGCCATTCAAAACGAGGCGACCCATGGGCTATCTACTTTTCGTCACCCTGATCCAGGCGTTTTCCTTCAGCCTGATCGGCGAATACCTCGCCGGACACGTCGACAGCTACTTCGCCGTACTGGTACGGGTAATGCTCGCCGGCCTGGTCTTTATCCCCCTGACCCGCTGGCGCTCGGTTGAGCCCGCATTCATGCGCGGCATGCTACTGATCGGCGCCCTGCAGTTCGGCGTCACCTACGTCTGCCTGTACCTCAGCTTCAGGGTCCTGACCGTGCCCGAAGTGCTGCTGTTCACCATCCTCACGCCACTGCACGTGACCTTGATCGAAGACGCGCTGAACCGCCGCTTCAACCCCTGGGCCCTGGTGGCCGCACTGGTAGCCGTGCTTGGCGCCGCAGTCATTCGTTACGACCGCATCAACCCGGACTTCTTCATGGGCTTCCTGCTGCTGCAGTTGGCGAACTTCACCTACGCCGCCGGGCAAGTGCTTTACAAACACCTGGTCGCCAAACACCCCAGCGACCTGCCGCACTATCGGCGTTTCGGTTACTTCTACCTGGGCGGATTTGCAGTGGCACTGCCCGCGTTCCTGCTGTTCGGCAAAGCCGACTTCCTGCCCGAAGCGCCGCTGCAATGGGGGGTGCTGATATTCCTCGGGCTGGTCTCGACCGCGCTCGGCTTGTACTGGTGGAACAAGGGCGCGTGCATGGTCAACGGCGGGACGCTGGCGGTGATGAACAACCTGCACGTGCCAGTGGGGCTGCTGCTCAACCTGCTGATCTGGAACCAGCATGAAGAGCTGGGACGGCTGCTCTTTGGCGGCATGGTGATTCTGGCGGCGGTGTGGATCAGCCGGCTGGGTATCAGGCCAGACCCGAAACGGGCGTAGGAGCTGCCGAAGCCTGCGATCTTCTGATGTTGAAGATCAAAAGATCGCAGGCTGCGCCATCGCCTACATCACGTGTTTTTCCGGTTCTGGAACCGCGCTCGCGCCCAGCACAGCCGGCAACAAACCCGTGCGCAAATCCCCGCCACTGGGCTGCTGATAAAGACTCAAGCCAAACTCCGGCAGCACCGCCAGCAGATAATCGAAGATATCGCCCTGGATTCTTTCATAATCAGCCCACACCGTGGTGCGGGTGAAACAGTAGATCTCCAGCGGAATGCCCTGGGCAGTGGTTTGCATCTGGCGAACCATGCAGGTCATGTTCGGCTGGACTTCCGGGTGGCTTTTCAGATACGCCAGGGCATAGGCGCGGAACGTGCCGATGTTGGTCATCCGCCGCCGGTTGGCCGACATCGCCGCGACGTTGCCCTGGGCTTCGTTCCAGGCCTTGAGTTCGGCCTGCTTGCGACTGATGTAGTCAGTCAGCAGATGCACCTGGGACAGCTTCAACTCCTCGTCATCGCGCAGAAAGCGCACGCCACTGGCGTCGATGTACAGGCTGCGCTTGATCCGTCGTCCACCGGACTGCTGCATGCCGCGCCAGTTCTTGAATGACTCGGACATCAGGCGCCAGGTCGGGATCGACACGATGGTCTTGTCGAAATTCTGCACCTTGACCGTGTGCAGCGTGATGTCGACCACATCACCATCGGCACCCACCTGCGGCATTTCGATCCAGTCGCCTACCCGCAGCATATCGTTGCTGGTCAGTTGCACGCTGGCGACAAACGATAGCAGGGTGTCCTTGTAGACCAACAGGATCACCGCCGACATGGCGCCAAGACCCGACAGCAGCAACAACGGCGAACGGTCAATCAGGGTGGCGACGATGATGATGGCGCCAAACACGTACAGCACCATTTTCGTCAGTTGCACGTAGCCTTTGATCGACCGGGTGCGGGCGTGCTCGGTGCGCGCATAGATGTCCAGCAAGGCGCTGAGCAGGGCACTGATGGCCAGCAGCAGGAAAAGAATGGTGAAGGCCAGTGCGACGTTGCCAAGGAAGACCAGGCTGGTCTTGCTCAGCTCGGGCACCAGGTGCAGGCCGAACTGGATGACCAGCGACGGCGTCATCTGGGCCAGGCGATGGAAGACCTTGTTGTGCCGCAGGTCATTCATCCAGTGCATGGCGGGCTGACGCCCGAGCAGTTTGGCGGCGTGCAGGATCAGGTAGCGTGCCACTCGTCCGAGGACCAGGGCAACCACCAGCAACACCACCAGCGCCAGGCTGGAGTGCAGGAGCGGGTGCTGATCGAGCGCACCCCAGAGGTCTTGGACGTTGAGCCAGAGCTGTTTGATATCCATAAGCTAAAACGGTTCTTCTGTAAGACGCGACGGGTCGATTAGAGCATTTAAGACGCTTCATATTGCGACTGGAGACAAACAAGGCAACAAAAAAACCACTGATTAGCGCCGTTTGTATAAAGAAACTCGGCCTCGGCGCCCGAAACCGGTAACCTATGCAGCTGTTTTTTTGTATTTCTTCGAGGTAGCACCCGTGTTTTCCCAATTCGCCCTGCACGAACGCCTGCTCAAAGCCGTGGCCGAGCTTAAATTTGTCGAGCCAACGCCTGTGCAAGCAGCGGCTATTCCGCTGGCGCTCCAAGGGCGTGACCTGCGGGTGACTGCGCAAACCGGTAGCGGCAAAACCGCTGCTTTCGTTTTGCCGATCCTCAACCGTCTGATCGGCCCGGCTAAAGTCCGCGTCAGCATCAAGACCCTGATCCTGCTGCCGACCCGCGAGCTGGCCCAGCAGACCATCAAGGAAGTCGAGCGCTTTGCCCAGTTCACGTTCATCAAGTCCGGCCTGATCACTGGCGGTGAGGACTTCAAGGTCCAGGCCGCCATGTTGCGCAAGGTGCCGGACATCCTGATCGGTACGCCGGGCCGGATGATCGAGCAACTGAACGCTGGCAACCTCGACTTGAAAGAAGTCGAAGTGCTGGTGCTCGACGAAGCCGACCGTATGCTCGACATGGGCTTTGCCGAGGACGTCCAGCGTCTGGTCAAAGAGTGCACCAACCGCCAGCAGACCATGCTGTTCTCCGCGACCACCGGTGGTTCGGGCCTGCGGGAGATGGTCGCTGCGGTGCTGAACAACCCTGAGCACCTGCAGCTCAACAACGTCAGCGACCTGAACGCGACCACCCGTCAGCAGATCATCACCGCTGACCACAACCAGCACAAAGAACAGATCGTCAACTGGCTGCTGGCCAACGAGACCTACCAGAAGGCCATCGTGTTCACTAACACCCGCGCCATGGCTGACCGCATCTACGGTCGCCTGGTGGCGCAAGACTACAAAGCGTTCGTGTTGCACGGCGACAAGGACCAGAAAGACCGTAAGCTGGCCATCGACCGCTTGAAGCAGGGCGGCGTGAAGATCCTGGTGGCTACCGACGTGGCCGCTCGCGGCCTGGATGTCGACGGCCTGGACCTGGTGATCAACTTCGACATGCCACGCAGCGGCGACGAATACGTGCACCGCATCGGTCGTACTGGGCGTGCCGGTAACGATGGCCTGGCGATCTCGCTGATCTGCCACGGCGACTGGAACCTGATGTCGAGCGTCGAGCGCTACCTCAAGCAGAGCTTCGAGCGCCGTACCATCAAGGAAGTCAAAGGCACCTACGGCGGACCGAAGAAGGTCAAGGCTTCGGGCAAGGCTGTTGGCGTGAAGAAGAAAAAGGTCGACGCCAAGGGCGACAAGAAGAAAACCGGCGCCAAGGCTCCGACCAAGCGCAAGATCGCCAACCGCCCGAAGACCGACGCACTGTCGCTGGTGAGCAAGGATGGCATGGCGCCGCTCAAACGCCGCAAGCCGGAAGCGCCGGCCGCTGAGTAATAAGCGGTTCCAGCGCCACATGAAAAACCCGGATTAGCGTCCGGGTTTTTTTATGCCTTTAGCTTTCAGCTTTTTTCTCTGCTGAATTCAGCTCTTTGAGCCGCTGGTCAATCAACTGGCATTTGTCCGGCAAATCGGCACTGGCAGTACCCAGGTCCATCTTCTGCAACTCGTCGTTGATTTCCTTGGCCTTGGCCGGGTTCTGCTCGGTCAGCCGGGTCACTTCCTTGGCCAGCTGTTCGCGTTTGGCGGTGGCTTCTTCAGGCGTGCAGGCCCAGGCGGGCAGGGCGCAGGCAAGCGTGGCGGCAAGGGTGATTTTCAGCAATGTCTTCATGGGGCAGCCTCGTTTCCGGTGAGGGCGGTATAACGGGTTGAGCGTTTTGGTACGCAAAAAGTTCAGAAACACAGCGCGCCCTTCGTTCAACGATGGCAGCAGCTTGCCGGTGCTTGCGCCTCATAGCGGTCGTGGTGCCGCACCCACTCCATGATTTCTTCCTCATTACGGCCCTTGGGCGTGAGGTCCAGGTAATTGTATGCCCCAACCAACAGGTCGAGGCCCCGGGCATAGGTGGAGTAGGTGTGAAAAATATCCCCGGCTTCGTTGCGATAAAAGACGCTGAGGCCAGGCAGTTCTTCTTCTGCACCATCAGATTTTTCGTAGTTGTAGGTGGCTTTTCCGGCGGCAATATCCTCGGCCCGCGCGCAGACGCCAAAGTCGTAGTTAAAATCGCAACCTTCAGATGACACCCAGTCAAACTTCCAGCCCATGCGTTGCCGGAAGTCCTGGAACCGGGCATAAGGCGCGTGGGAGACCGCAACCACAGAGACGTCATGATGGGCCAGGTGCAGGTTGGCACCGTCGATGTGATCGCTCAGGAAGGAGCATCCAGGGCAACCTTCGTCCCAACCCTCGGCAAACATGAAGTGGTAGATGATCAGCTGACTGCGGCCGCCGAACAGGTCGGCCAGTTTCAGTTCGCCGCCTGGGCCCTGGAAGTGGTAGTCCTTATCGATCTTCACCCATGGCAAGGCGCGGCGTTCGGCGCTGAGTTTGTCGCGCTCGCGGGTAAAAGCTTTTTCATGGGCCAGGTGTCGCCGGCGCGCGGCGAGCCATTCTTCGCGGCTCACGACCGGATGGTTCTGAACGTTCATGGTGGGTTCTCCTTCAGGCAGCGATAGCGGGCACCCATTAGTCGTCCGGCCTTCGCCCAATTCGACATACCGCCGGTCAGTGCCGCTGAAAATCCAGGCTGAACGGCTGGGACCGGTGCAGGTCACACTCTATGAAGGCCAACTCACTCTCTGGCTTGGAGGTTGAATCAGGATGACGACTTATAATTGGGATTTGATTGAATGCTTGCTGCATGAAGTGCAGAGCGATGACACAAGCTTCGCGCCACGTGCTTATGCCGAAAAATACGCGGCGGCGAAGGCGGCAGAGGGCGGGGAACCCGAAAACCTTGATCACCTTAAAGCCGTGGCAGGAGAGTACGAAAAGCTATTGCTGGAGCGCGGTTACATCGAACCTCGGCCAGAAGAGCAGGGTGGCTCGGGGTCCAACTACATCTTGACGGCGCGAGGCTCGAGTTTGTTGAGCCTGATCGACAGCAGCATTCCGGGCAATGACCACCCGCGTCAGGTGCTGGACGAGCAGGAAGATGCGCTGGATGAAGTCACGTTCGATACGGTCGCGTCGAAAGCTCAGATTGCCTGAACGCCCGCGATGCCCGTGTGGCTCAACTCTGTGGGAGCGAGCCTGCTCGCGACGCGGTATAACATTCAACTTTGATGTTGGATGGGATGACGCTATCGCGAGCAGGCTCGTTCCCACATGCAATCGTGGTATCTGAACGGGTATTTGTTCAATTTTGCTGCGCCGCTTTCAGGCATTTCAAATCGTTGAAGTCTTTCCTCACACCCTCGATCTTCTTCAATAACCGCTCGCGCTGTGCTGGCGTGCTTTCGGCCATCAAATCCACAAACAGCGATCGAGCCTGTGCTTCGGTTGCAGCGAAGGCCTGGCGATAAGCCGGCGTCCACAAACTCTCCCTGTTCACCAGCAACGTCTCGATGCGTTGCGCAAACTCCGGACTGTGGCGCTGCGCCACGGCCGCGCTGAATTGCTTCTGCCAGTGGACCCGGTTGGCGATCCATTGGGTGTTCTGGTCACCCAGAGCCGTGGACCAGGCCACTACACGTTGCTTCTGGGTCGAACTCAACGGCCCGAGCCAATCATCCAGGCGTTTCTCCATGCGCCGTGTGCGGTCCTTGATCTGTTGGTCCAGGGATGGCTTGAGGTATTCCTCCTGACGCTTGCGCTGATCCTTGGCAAAGGCTTCATTCATCTCCGCCACTTGCTTGTCGTCCAACCCCTGCAACAGCACGATGGCTGAGGGGGTGATTTCCCGGGCAGTCTGCGCGATGGCTTCCTTGGCTTCCTGGGTCCGGGCTTGCAGCGCTTCGTCGGTTACCTGATTGTTTTCGACCATGGTCTGCAGGCGATCCAGCCAGTCCAGATACCCTGGCAGTTGTGTCGTGCAGTGCCAGCTCAGGTGTTCCTTGAGGCGTTCGTTGAACCAGCCTTTCTGCTCGCCATTCATGTCCAGGTAGTCGCTGAGCGTCCAGGGAATGATCACGTCGAGGTTGCGATAGGCCAGGCCCACGCGGCTGCACGCGCCGAGGGCCAGGCTAAGGGTGAGGATGACGGCGAGACATTTAAACCAGCGCGACATGGGCGAGTCCTTGCAAAAGCCTGGCTATTTGAGGAGATTCTTATGTGATCGCAGGATCAGCCTTGCAGTTCATATCATCGGCGCACACCACCTGGCCGCTCAGTAGAAGCTGCGCTCGGCCTTGAGGGTTACCAGCCCGTCGCACTGGCTGTTGTGTCCGGAATAGGCGGAGCAATCACTGCCGCTGAGGTTGGAATCGGTGTAGATCAGGTTCAGGTCGATGCCCATGAAGGGGCGGGAAAGCTGCACTGACCAGTCGGTAAAACTGCCGATATTGCCGCCGTCGACCGAGACCGGCGCGTTCAGCTGGTGGCTGGTGTACTTCATGCTAACCCCAATTCCAAACGGCTTGTTGCCGCCAAGATCGGCAAACACGGTGCTGTTCTGCTTGTCGGGGTCGTTGCTGAACGCGGCGCCGAAGCGGCTGCCCAGTAACGTCAGGCCGCCAAACAGCTCCTGGCTGTCGAGGGTGTCCACTTTCGGGTAGCTGTAGTGAATCATCCCGACCTCGTAACCGAGCGTCTGGTCGAAAGGCTGCTTGAAGCCCATGTAGGAATCGACTTCCAGGTTGTTACCTGTACTCAGGCCCATGCTGGGTGACCATTGGCCGACGTAGAACCCGCTGTCGTGGCTCAGGTCGAGGCCGCCATGGAATGAGCCGACGGCGGCCGGTTTGACCAGGCCCTGAGCCATGCTGCGCGAGGGCGAGGTGCCGAGTTTCAGGTCGAAGTCGCCCAACTCGCGCTGGAAGATCTGCGCATGGGCGAGCGAACACGACAGCAGGGTGCCGAGCAATATGAGTGGGGGCTTGAACATGCGTCACTCCATGAACAGCGCGAAGCAGAAACCTGAAAGCGGCTGAAACGCTTGATCTAGAGGTGTGCAAGGATACCGGCGAATACCCGGCGCTGGAGGCCGTTCGTCGATTTTTGAGAATTGGGAGTTTGTGCGGGTATTTCGGGAGGGTTCAGTCCAAGCGCTTCGAAGCTCAAAGCGCCTATGGACCAGTTGATGCCGGTATTACTTTTTGCCCAGCGTGATCTGCTTGGACGGGCCGAACGTCTGACCGCTGACGCCTTTGGCAATTTGCTGGATCTCGCCGCCGGACTTGAGGAATGCAGCGATCTGGTTGTTGATCGATTCGCTGGTTTCAACGGCTGGAGCTGGCTTTGCTTTGCTGTTGGATGCTTTTTGACGCATGGCGGCCATTAACCTATAGAAAATTAACTTGGCCATGAATAATACAGGAAATACTTGACAATTGCTTGGGAAATATCTCCCCAATTTAATCTTGGCGGCAGTGGGATTTAAACCGGATTAATAATCTCCCGGTCGCCCTAAGCTGCTGTTTTAACTACAGACGTGTGGATGAGAAAAGGTTTTTTGTGCAGGCGATGGGCGCTGAAGCTGGGTCGGTTCGTCGGACGAGCGGCTGGTGCCGGTGAGCCAAACCCATGAAAATCAAGCTTTTGAGCTAATTTTTCGGCGCCACCGGGCCGGGCGCAGAACGCTGGCCGCAAAACCGGGTAGAATGCCGCCCACGCAATGAGGGTATTGGACATGGCTTTAATCGGGCGTTACAACAGTTTGCAAGTGGTTAAACACACTAACTTCGGTTTATATCTGGACGGTGGCGCGGATGGCGAAATCCTGCTGCCTAATCGTTATATTCCCAAAGATATTCCCAGCGAAGATGAAGATTGGCTTAACGTTTTCATTTATCTGGACAGCGATGACAAACTCATCGCAACGACCGAAACGCCGAAAGTTCAAGTCGGTGAATTCGCCAGTTTGAAAGTTGTTGAAGTCAACAGCATCGGCGTATTTCTCGATTGGGGCCTGCCTAAAGACCTGCTGCTGCCGTACTCCGAAGAAAAACGCCAGATGACCGCCGGCGAATATGTCGTGGTGCACGTGTATCTCGACAAGCACACGCGTCGGATCACTGCCACTGCACGGCTGGATCGCTACCTGGACAAGACCCCGGCCAGCTACACTGCCGGCCAGGAAGTCGACTTGCTGGTAGCCGAAGCGACCGATATGGGTTTCAAGGCAATCATCAACAACAAGCATTGGGGCTTGATTCACAAGAACGAAATCTTTAAGTTCATGCGCGCCGGCAAGGAAGAGAAGGGCTTCATCAAGGAGGTTCGTCCCGACGGCAAGATCAGCCTGAGCCTGCAGCCGGTTGGCGAAGAAGCGGCCACCAGCCTGAACTCGAAGATCCTTGCCAAGTTGCGCGACAACAACGGTACCTTGCCGATCAGCGACAAGAGCGATCCGACCCTGATCAGCAGTATGTTCGGCGTCAGCAAAGGCAACTTCAAGAAAGCGATCGGCGCGTTGTACAAGAACGGCCAGATCGTCATTCACGCAGATCGTATTGAACTAAGCTGATGGCCGACCAGCCCCATGCTTATCAACAGGGGGATGGACGACCATGAAAAAAGAGTTATTTGCGTACGCGGGCACCTTGCTGGCGTTTCTGGTCCTGGATGGCCTTTGGCTCGGCGTGTTGATGGCGTCGAAGTACAAGGCACTGCTTGGCTCGCTGATGCTCGACAAACCGCTGCTGGGTCCGGCAGCGGTTTTCTATCTTTTGTATGTCTTCGGTTGCGTGATGTTCGTGGTATTGCCAGCCACCAGTTGGCAGCGCGCAGCGTGCATGGGCGCCTTGCTGGGCCTGGTGGCGTATGGCACGTATGACCTGAGCAACTGGGCGACGCTGAAAGGCTGGTCGGCCCAGTTGGTATTCATGGACATGGCCTGGGGCGCCTTTGCCACTTGCCTCGCCTGCACCGTTGGTTACTGGGCTGCCCGCAAGGCGCTGTGACCCTTCAACGTTGAACGATGGTTGTGCGGTCGCCCGCGCTGAATCTCGGTGCAGCATTGTCGGCGCTGCCCGACAGCGCACCCGCGATCAGCAAGCCGCTGCCGGCAACGATCAACCCAGGCTGCAAACTGCCGCTGTAATGGCTGCTTGCCGCAGCCAGCAGCGGGCCTGCGAGCTGACCTATTGCGAAGCACGCGGTCAGCAACCCCGCGTTGCGCTGAGTGGCGTGGGGTGCCAGTTCCCGCGAGCGTTGCATCACCAGTTGCATGCAGGCCAGGAACGGTCCGCCGCACAGCAGCACACCCAACGCCAGGCCCGTGCCACTGCCCAGCAGGCAGGCAAAGACGCCCGCCGCCTGCAGCCACAAGGTCGCCATCAGCCAGTGCCGGGTGGCGTTCGGATTGTGTCGGCGCAAACTCACCAGCACCACACCGGATGCAGCGGCCAGGCCGAAGCATGGCCAGAACAAATCGGCCTGCCATTGGCCCTGAAATTGCGCGCTGGCCATCTGTGAAAGGAAGGTGGCGGGAATGATGTAGCCCAAACCGTACAATCCATAGACCAGGCCCAGACGGCCGATGCCGCGGTGTGCGGTGCCTGCGTCGACGGGTGCGCTAGCCGCTGTTGCGGCTGGCCGGGGCAGGAATGGCAGGATCCCCAGCAACATCACCAGCCCGACTGCGGCATATACCAGCCACAATGTGGCCGAGGTCTGCCCCAGCAGGTTCGAGCCCAGCGCCAGCATCCCGGTCAGGAAAATGCCCAGGCCCGGTCCGGCAAATACCAGGGCACCCAGACGTGGACGACCGGCCGCGACGGCGAGGGGCTGACTCAAGGCGGTGATCATCACCAGCACCCAGGCGCTGGCCACACCGGTACCAAAGCGCAGCAACAGATGCGACCAGAAACCGTGGGCCCAGAACGACGCCAGGGTCAGCAGGACACATAGCCACAGCCCACCCTGCAACCGACTGCGGATCTGCGCAGGCCTGCGGGAAAACATCGCGTCCACGGCGCCGACGAAATAACCCAGATAATTTGCTGCAGCGATCAAACCCGCCGCAGTCAGGTCGATCTGACCTTCGCTGAGCAGGTGCGGGAGTTGGGGGGTCAAGGCGAAGCGGCCGATGCCCATGGCCATCATCAAGGCGATAAAGCTGGCAGACAAACGAATCAAGGGGTTCATGGTGGACTCCTGCTGAAGATCAATGACCGTCAGGCTAGGACTGATTGACTTTCTTTAAAAATGAATAATAGTGAGTAACTTATTCATTTTTGGAGAATGGCGTGGAATTCAGTCAACTGCGCATCTTCCAGGCAGTCGCCGAGGAGGGTTCCATTACCCGAGCCGCAGAGCGTTTGCATCGGGTGCCGTCAAACCTGTCGACGCGGCTCAAGCAATTGGAAGAGCAACTCGGTGTAGAGCTTTTCCTGCGCGAACGTCAGCGTTTGCAGCTGTCGCCTGCAGGAAAAGTTCTGCTGGACTACACCGGCAAGCTGTTCAGCCTGCACGATGAGGCGCAGGCGGCCGTGCAAGGCGGGCAGCCGGCGGGCGATTTTGTGCTCGGTACCATGTACAGCACGGCCGCCATTCACCTTCCGGCGTTGCTGGCGCGCTATCACCGCAGTTACCCGGCGGTGAACCTGCAGGTGCAGTCCGGTCCCAGCGGTGAGCTGCTGGAAGGGTTGTTGACCGGTCGGCTGGATGCGGCATTGGTAGACGGCCCGCTGGAACTCGCCGGCCTCGACGGCTTGCCACTGTGCGACGAACGACTGGTGCTGATCAGCGAGGCTGACCATCCGCCGGTGCGCAGCGCGCTGGATGTGCAGGGGCGTTCGGTGTTCACGTTTCGTCAGGGGTGTTCCTACCGCATGCGCCTGGAGGCCTGGTTCGCCCATGATCATGCAGCCATGGGGCGGGCCATGGAGATTGAGAGTTACCCGGGCATGCTCGCCTGTGTGATCGCAGGCTCTGGCGTGGCGCTGATGTCGGAATCCATGCTCGCCAGCTTGCCAGGGCGCGAAAGCGTGGCCGTGCACCCGTTGGCCGAACCGTTTGCCAGTGCGACTACTTGGCTGATGTGGCGCAAGGGCATGGTCGGGGCCAATCTGAATGCATGGATAGAACAGCAGCAGGCGGTCTACCCGGGGCTTTCGAAGGCGGAGCAGGCGTTTGCTTGAACTATCCGAGCGGGATTTGGATCAATTCAGTAACAGATCATTGTTTCTTTTGCCGAGCATTGCGCAGGACTTCGGACTATTATCAGTGCGAAGCGACTTCAGAATTCCGGTCGCTCGGCACTACCCTGAAGGGGGCACCATGAAAGAGAAAATCCAAAACTGGCTGCACGACCTGGGTGTCGCACTCGGTTTGATCGAACCGCCTCTGCAACCTGTGCCTATCCGTACAGACGACGAACAGCGTCGACGCCAGCCGCGCCGCCGTTAATCGTGGTTGCAGGCGCTCGCTTGCTCGCGATGGTCGCGAATGATCACACGGGCAGGCTGGCAGGCTGCATGCGCCGCTCGATCCATCGCTAGCAAGCTTTGCTCCCACGGACGCCCTCAGGTTTCCCATCGCCAGCAGAGCACCCGTAATCCTAGCTCCCGCAATCCTCTGCCAAGCAACCTGATGTATCCCCATCTCAATCAAAACGGCTCAGATCATTGGCCGTTTTTGCGTTTCTGAGCATCCAGCTTCCCGCCAGTAAACGCGGTCCATCCTGGTTTTACTCTTCCAGTACAGCAGGCCGATTCCGAATCCGCGCTGTCGCTGTTCTGCCATGATCTTTTCGGCGGGCGAAAAAAAACGGGTGTGGCAACCGACGCCACACCCGTCGAAGAAAACATTTAGTCAGTTGTGCGCTATCAGATCGCGCTCGCCACCACTGAAGGGCGACGGGACGCCAGGCTCACCACCACAAAGCTCACCAGGCCGACAGCCAGGCTGTAGTAGATCGGCGTGTTGGCATCCAGGCCATCCTTGAACATGAACAGCAGTGCGGTGGCAAAGCCCAGGCCCATGCTGGCAATGGCGCCGGCGGTGGTTGCGCGTTTCCAGAAAATGGCCCCCATCAGCGGGATCAGCATGCCACCCACCAGCAGGTTATAGGCGAGGGTCAGTGCGCTGATGACGTCGTTCACCACCAGGGCGATACCCAGCACGGCGATGCCGGTAAGCAGGGTAAACAGCCGGTTGATGCCCAGGCTCGACTGTTTGCCGCCACGCAGCTTTGGCAGCAGGTCTTCGGTCAGTGTGGTGGACGCCGCGAGGAGGCCGGCGCTGGCGGTGGACATCATGGCGGCCAGTGCGGCAGCGATGACCAGGCCACGGATGCCGTCCGGCAACGACAGTTTGACGATGGCGGCGAAGGCGTTGTTGACGTTGTCCAGGTCCGGGATCAACACGTGGGCGGCCATGCCGATCAGGGCGCAGGCCAGTCCGTAGAGAATGCAGTAGAAGCCTGCGAAAGTACCGGCGTACTGGGCAATCTTCGCGGTCTTCACGGTGAACACGCGCTGCCAGATGTCCTGGCCGATCAGGATCCCGAAGAAGTAGATCATGAAGTAGGTGATGATGGTGTCCCAGCCGATGGTGGTGAAGCTGAAGGCGGTCGCCGGCAGTTTCAGCACCAGTTCATCCCAGCCGCCAACGCGGTACAGGCAGATGGGTAGCAGGATGAACATCAGGCCAACGGTCTTGATCACGAACTGGACGATGTCAGTCAGGGTCAGGGACCACATGCCGCCGATCGCCGAATAGACCACCACCACACCGCCGCCCAGCAGCACCGAGATCCAGAAGGGCAGGTCGAACAGCACTTGCAGGACCGTGCCGATTGCCAGGATCGAGGTCACGCCGATCATCAGCGCGTACGCCAGCATGATCGCCGCACTCGCGGAGCGGGCCATCGGGTTGTAGCGTTTTTCCAGCACCTGGGTAACGGTGTAGATCTTCAGCTTGAGCAGCGGCTTGGCGAGGAACAGGTTCAGCGCCACGATCCCGCAGCCCAGTGCCGCGCAAAGCCAGAACCCGGAAATACCGTGGACATAACCCAGGCGCACGGTGCCGACGGTGGACGCACCACCCAGGACGGTCGCGGCCATTGTGCCCATGTACAGGGTCGGGCCGAGATTGCGACCGGCAACCAGGTAGTCTTCGTTGGTCTTGGCCTTGCGCATGCCGAAGTAGCCGAGGACCAGCATTGCGGCGGCGTATATGAGAACGACGAATAAATCCAAAGCCATGATGGCGTGTCTCCGATTGTCTTTTTTATGGTGAAACAAAAATGGTTCTGTGGTGCTGCTCGGTCCCCGCAGGCAACTCATTCCCTGTGGTAGCAAGGCTTGCCCGCGATAAACGATGACGCGGTCCAGCTATAAATCGCGGCGCCTCAATCGCGGGCAAGCCTTGCTCCCACATTTCTTGCATCAAGCGGCGCTATGCCTTCGCTGCGTAAATCATCCGGGCCAAACACCGCCTTGGGCTCCGGGAACAGGCTCAGCAGGACCAGGTACACCACCGACGCCAGGCCCAGGGTGACCGGCAGGCTAATGTCGATGCCGTCGGCCAGGTTACCCAGCGGTCCAACGAATTGGCCGGGCAGGTTGACGAAGCACAGCCCCACCAGCGCACTCGGGATCCAGGCCCCCAGGCCGCGCCAGTTCCAGCCGTGGGTGAACCAGTAGCGGCCACCTTTTTCGCCTCGGGTGAATACCTGCAGGTCATCCGGGCAGTAGAAACCACGGCGCACCACCAGGCCGATAATCATGATCACCATCCATGGCGTGGTGCAGGTGATGATCAGTACGGCGAAGGTCGATACGCTTTGCACCAGGTTGGCGGCGAAGCGACCGATGAAGATGAAGGCAATCGACATCACCCCGATCAGCAACGTGGCCTTGACCCGTGACAGCACTCGCGGAAACACACTGGACATGTCCAGCCCGGTGCCATAAAGGGAAGTGGTGCCTGTGGACATGCCGCCGATCACCGCGATCAGGCACACAGGCAGGAAAAACCAGCTAGGCGAGACCGCCAGCAGACCGCCTACATAGTTATTGGCCGCGATGTAATCCGGCGCCTTGATCGCCACGATGGTGGCAGTGGCCAGGCCGAACAGGAACGGGATCAGGGTGGCAAGCTGTGCCGCGATCACTGCAAACATGATCCGGCCTTTCGGGGTTTCGCGTGGGATGTACCGCGACCAGTCACCGAGAAACGCGCCGAAGGATATCGGGTTGCTCATGGCCACCAGCGCTGCGCCGATAAAGGCTGCCCAGAAGCCGGCCTGACCCAGGGCCACGGTGCCGGCGAACTGGCTGTCGAAGGTCGGGGCAAACGCGAAGATGCCGAGCAGGAACAGCGCGCTGGCCGCCCATACCGCAATGCGATTGACCCACAGCATGAAGCGGAAACCGTAGATGCACACGGTCAGCACCAGGATGGCGAACAATCCGTAGGCCAGGCCCAGACTCAGGTCGGTTTCCGGCAGGCCGATCAGGCGTTTGGCGCCACCGATCAGCGCATCACCCGAGCTCCACACCGACAGTGAGAAGAAGGCGATGGCGGTCAGCAACGACAGGAACGAACCGACGATCCGCCCGTGCACGCCGAAGTGCGCACCGGAAGACACGGCGTTGTTGGTGCCGTTGATCGGGCCGAACAGGCCCATGGGTGCAAGGATCAGCGCGCCAAGCACGACGCCCAGCACGATCGCCCATACACCGGCCTGGAAGGACAGGCCAAACAACACCGGAAAGCTGCCGAGCACGGCGGTCGCAAAAGTGTTGGCGCCGCCGAAGATCAGGCGAAACAAATCGCCGGGACGGGCATCGCGTTCGTGATCCGGGATCTGTTCGACCCCGTTTGTTTCGATGCTGCTAAGGCTTTTTTCGTTGTTGTTGTTATTCATGATCTGCTCCGATCATAAAGGCGCGCTCATCGTGTGTGAGCGTCACCTGTTTGGCTAAGGAGGTGGCAGCCCTTCCGGCATCGCGGATAAATGTTCGTGGCAGGCCAGCCAATGGCCTTGTTGTTCTTGGCCAGACGAGTGTTTTCTGAAAACAATCGTCTCGCGCTCCTGGCTGAAGTGTTGCTCCCCTTGCATGCGCAGCTCGGTGGCCACGTCATGGATGAAAATCGCCACATCACCCTGCAGGCTGACGAAAGCGTTGCTTGAAGTGCACGAAAGCACCTCGAAGCCATCCTCGCGGCGCCAGGTGTCCCACAACGCCTGATAGGCATCGCGCGACAGCAGGGGCTGTTCGAGGGTGTAGAAGACGAAGCTGGCATCGGCGCTGAAGGCGCCGAAATAGGCTTCGCGATCGTTACCGGCAAAGGCCGACACCAGATCGGCGGCGGCTTGCAATACTTGATCGCGTTCGTTCATGACCCGTCCTCAGCGATGAACCACGCCAGGCAGCACGCAAAGCATTTCGTACAGCAGGTTGGCGGCCAGCAGCGAGGTATTACCGGTGGTGTCATAAGCGGGCGAGACTTCTACCAGATCGCAGCCGACCAGGTCGAGGCCTTGGCAGCCGCGCACGATCTCGATCGCCTGAATGGTCGTCAGTCCGCCAATTTCCGGGGTGCCGGTGCCTGGTGCCCAGGCCGGATCGATGCCGTCGATGTCAAAACTCAGGTACACCGGGCCGCCACCCACTTTCTCGCGCACTTCAGCCATCAGCGGCGCAAGAGATTTGTGCCAGCACTCTTCGGCCTGCACGACGCGAAAGCCCTGGTTGCGGCTCCAGTTGAAGTCGTCGGCGGTGTAGCCCTGGGCGCGCAGGCCGATTTGCACTACGCGGTCCGGGTCCAGCAGGCCTTCTTCGACTGCGCGACGGAACGTGGTGCCGTGGGCGATTTTTTCGCCGAACATGTGATCGTTGACATCGGCATGGGCGTCGATGTGCACCAGGCCGACTTTGCCGTGCTTTTTATGGATGGCACGCAGGATCGGCAGAGTGATGGTGTGGTCGCCGCCCAGGGTCAGCGGGATCACGTCGTGTTCGAGGATGTTGTCGTAGGATTCTTCGATGATCCTTACGGCATCGAGCAGGTTGAAGGTGTTGATCGCCACGTCGCCGATGTCCGCCACCGACAGCGAATCGAACGGAGCGGCGCCGGTCGCCATGTTGTAAGGGCGAATCATGACCGATTCGGCGCGGATTTCCCGAGGTCCAAAACGGGTGCCAGGGCGCAGGGAGGTACCGATGTCCAGGGGCACGCCAACGAAGGCAGCGTCCAGACCGGCAGCGGTCGGCACATGGGGAAGTCGCATCATGGTGGCGATGCCGCCGAAGCGCGGCATTTCGTTGCCGCCCAGTGGTTGGTGAAGAATCTTGTCCACGGGTTCAGGCCTCATCATTTTTTTGTATTAGGCGCCGATTCTGCGAAATGTAGTGGCGGGGAAGAATCGCTACGCACAAATACTTAGTTCAGATTTTTCTAAACTAATGGAAAATGGCGGAGGTAAACTTAACGGCTGATGGTAGGAGCTGCCGCAGGCTGCGATCTTTTGATCTTGATTCTTTGCGCCCTAGTACCCCGAAAGTCAAAAGATCGCAGCCTGCGGCAGCTCCTACAGGTAGCTGCCGCGAATCCGGAGTCCCCATGGCCAACGCTTTACCCGACCTGAAACTGCTGCGCATTTTTGTCAGCGTGGTTCGCCATCAGGGGTTTGCCACTGCCCAGCAGGAGCTCAACCTCTCGACTTCGGCCATCAGCACTTACATGAGTCAGCTCGAAGCCGCCCTCGGCCTGGTGCTCTGCCATCGCGGGCGTGGCGGTTTCAGCCTGACCAGCAAGGGTGAGCTGTTCCACCAGGAAACCTTGCGGTTGCTGGCCGAGCTCGAAGGATTCGAGCAATATGCCGCCGCACTCAAGGGCGAGTTGCGCGGCACGCTGAACCTGGGGGTCATCGACTCCACCGTCAGCGACAAGGCCCTGCCGTTCGCCGAAGCCATCGGCGCCTACAGCCAGGAGCACCCGGCCGTGCATCTGCACTTGTCGGTCATGAGCCCCTACGAGCTGCAACTCGGCGTGCAGGACAATCGCCTGGACCTGGCCATCGGTGCATTTTCCACGCGCATGAGCGGGCTGGTGTACATGCCGCTGTACCGCGAGCAGCACTGGTTGTACTGCAGCAGCCGGCACCCGCTGTTTACCGAACGACGTATCCCCGAGCAGGTCATTACCCAGCAGCGCATGGTCGGCCGGGGGTACTGGAGCCAGGCGGAACTGGCGCGCCACGGCTTCAAACACAGCGCCGCCACCGTGGAGAGCATGGAGGCGCAGTTGATCCTGGTGCTGTCTGGCGCCTACATCGGTTACTTGCCCGAACACTACGCCCAGGCCTGGGCCGATAAGGGCGATTTGCGGGTGTTGCTGCCGGCGACTTTTGGTTATCAGGCGCCATTTTCCATGATCGTGCGCCGTGGCCGCAGCCGCGAACCGCTGATCCAGACCTTCCGCGATCTGCTCAAAGCGCAACTCAATCAGGCTTGAAATAATGTCCAGAATCCATTGCCCGCGCTGCCTGCGCCCAGAAGCCCATTGCCTGTGCCCATTGATCCCGAGCCTCGACAGCCGCACCCGGGTGCTGGTGCTGCAGCATCCGAGTGAAGTAAACCACGCGCTGAATACCGCACGTTTGGCCGCGCTTGGCTTGACCAATGCCGAGCTGATCGTGGGCGAAGTGTTCGCGGATCTGCCGGCGTTGTTGAATCAACCGGGGTACCAGGCGCGGCTGCTGTTTCCGGGCGAGGATACGCAGACGCTGCAGGGCTATGGCGCAGATGATCAGCCGCTGTTGCTGGTGGTGCCGGACGGTACCTGGCGCAAGGCGCGCAAGCTGCTGCACCTCAATCCGCTGCTGGCGACATTGCCACGGGTGACGCTGGCGCAGGGCGGAGTGTCGCGGTATCGATTGCGCAAGGCGCCGGGGCCGGGGGCTTTATCGACGGTGGAGGCCATCGCGCAGGCGTTGCAGGTGCTGGAAGCGCCGATGTCCTTTGAGCCATTGCTGAAGCCGTTCGAGGCGTTGATCGAGGGGCAGATCGCGGCGATGGGGGAGGAGGTTTTTTTGCGTAATCATGGGCCGAATTAGGCGTTGCTCGTGCCGGCCTCTTCGCGGGCTTGCCCGCGAAGACGGTAGAGCTATCACCACAACTCCAGGCCAGAACCTACCGCTCGCGCATCGCCTCGGTCCGCGCCTTCAGCACCGGCTTGAGCAGGTAGTCCAGCACACTCTTCTCACCGGTGATGATGTCCACCGTCGCCACCATCCCCGGGATGATCAGTAACGGCTTCGCATCCCCACCCAAGTGGTTCTTGTCGGTGCGCACCTGGATCAGATAAAAGCTGTTGCCCTTGTCATCGGTAATGGTATCTGCGCCAATCAACTCCAGCTTGGCGCTCAAGCCGCCATAAATGGTGTAGTCGTAGGCGCTGAACTTGACCATCGCCCGCTGCCCCGGATGCAGAAACGCCACGTCCTGCGGACGGACCTTGGCCTCGATCAGCAGGTTGTCTTCCAACGGTACGATTTCCACCATGTCGCTGCCGGGCTGGACCACGCCGCCGATGGTGTTGACCTTCAGCACCTTGATGATCCCGTGAACCGGCGAGACCACCGTGGTGCGGGTGACGCGGTCATCGATGGCGATGCTCGAAGCGGTAATTTTTGAAAGGTCGGTGCGTTTCTCGTTGAGCTCCTTGGCAGCGTCCGAACGGAAAGATTGTTCGGACTCGTCAATCTTGCTCTTGATTTCAGCGATCGCCGATTCCGCCCGAGGAATGGCCAGGGTCGTGGCGTTCAACGAGCCGCGAATTTCCACCGCGCTGCGCTTGAGTCGCAGGATTTCTACGGGGGACACGGCACCGGTGCCGACCAGCGGTGCTGACATGTTCATCTCTTGCTGCAGTAGGGCCAGGCTCGAACTGAATTGCCCTTGTTTCGAGCGAAACTCCGCCAGTTCCTGGGTTTTTTGCCGCAGCTGTTCGCTGAGCGTGCGCTGTTCACTGGCCAGTCGACGCTGCCGTTGCTCGTAGAGCGAGCGCTCGTCCTCGGCCACCTGCGGCGCCTTGGCGATCACCTCGGCCGACAACTTGAAGGGCCGCCCTTCGGCCTCGGCGGACAGGCGTTCAACCTGGGCGGTCAAGGCATACCGATCGGCCTCGCTTTCACCCTTGTTCGATAGAAAGCGGGTGTCATCCAGGCGCAGCAAGGTATCGCCCTTGTTCACCATCTGCCCCTCGCGGACAAAGATCTCGGTGACGATGCCGCCTTCCAGGTTCTGAATCACCTGGACCTTGCTTGACGGAATCGCCTTGCCTTCGCCCATGGTGACTTCCTGGAGCACGGCGAATTTGGCCCAGACCACGGCGCTGACGATCAGCCCCGCCGCCAGCCACACGGTGATCCGCGACCAGCGCGGGGAATCCTGCAGCGTCGCGCCGGCGGTCTCCGGCATGAACTCGCTCTCGGCGCTTTTCCTGAAACTGCCGAAATAACCGCGCGGCTTTGCGTCGGGCGAGTCGGATGATGATCGGGCCATGGGCAACTCCTAGACCGCTGCAGAGCCGACGCGGCCCTTGCGCAGTGCATCGATGACCGCTTCTTTCGGACCGTCGGCGACGATCCGTCCGTTGTCCAGCACCACCAGCCGATCCACCAGGCTGAGCATCGAGGTCCGGTGGGTGACCAGCAGCAGGGTCTTGCCCTGGACCCAGCCGTGGAGTTTCTGGCGCAGGACGTCTTCGCTGCTGTTGTCCATGGCGCTGGTGGGCTCGTCGAGCAGCATGATCGGTGGGTCGAGCAACAAGGCCCGGGCCAGCAGCACGGCCTGGCGCTGGCCGCCGGACAGCAACTGGCCGCGTTCACCTACCGGCCGGTCGAAGCCTTGCGGGTGTTGGCGGGCGAGCTCTGTGACGCCGGTGAGTTCTGCCACTTCGAGCATTCGCGAATCACTGACATAGCGGGCGCCCAGGGTCAGGTTATCGCGCAGGCTGCCGGCCAGCAGCGGCAAGTCATGGGCAACATAGCCGATCTGCTGGCGCAAGTCGGCGACGTCCAGTTGCCGCAGGTCCAGGCCGTCGAGTAGCAACTGGCCTTCTTCCGGGGTGTAGAAACCCATCACCAGGCGGGCGAGGGTGCTTTTGCCCGAGCCGCTGCGGCCGATAATGCCGATGCGCTCACCGGGTTTCATGCTGAAACTGACGTTGTGCAGCGCCGGGGCACTCTGGCCGTTGTAGTGAAAGGTCACGCCACTGACGTCGAGGGCGCCTTGCAGTTGCGTGCGCTCCAGCGGCCGTTGCCGGGCGTCGCGCTCCTGGGGCAGCCCCATCAGCGCATCGGTACTTTTCATGGTCAACTGCGCTTGCTGGTAACGCGTGATCAGGCCGGCAATCTGCCCGAGCGGTGCCAGCACCCGGCTGCCAAGCATGTAGGTCGCCACCAGCGCACCAACGCTGAGGTTGCCGGCAATGATGCTGTAGACCCCGGCGACGATGGTCGCCATGCCGGAAAATTGCTGGATGAACAGGGTGCCGTTGGTGGCCAGGGCCGAGAGATTGCGGGCGTGGCTGTCGAGGCGGGTCAGGGCGCCGTGGGTGGTTTCCCATTTGTGCTGGCGCTCGCTTTCGGCGCTGCAGGCCTTGAGGGTTTCCAGGCCGCCCAGGGTTTCAATCAGCAGGGCCTGGCGTTCCGCACCCAGGGTCAGGCTTTTTTGCACGGTGTCGCGCAGGCGTGCCTGGATGATCATCGCGAAGATGATGGTGATCGGAAATGCCAGCAGCGGGATCACCACCAGCCAGCCGCCCAGCAGACCGATCACCACCAGCATGAGCACGGCGAATGGCAGGTCGATCAGGCTGGTGAGGGTCACGGCGGTGAGAAACTCACGCAGGCCCTGGAAGTCATGGATGCTCTGGGCAAACCCGCCGATGGTGGCCGGCCGTGCCTTCATCGACATGCCAGTGATGCGCTCGAACAGAGTGGCCGAGAGAATCACGTCGGTTTTCTTCCCGGCGGTGTCCAGCAAGTGCGCGCGCACCACGCGCAGCACCAGTTCAAAACCGGTGCCGATCAGCAAGCCGATGGACAGCACCCACAGGGTCGATGTGGCCTGGTTCGGCACGACCCGGTCGTAGGTCTGCATGACGAACAGCGGCACCATCAGGCCCAGGAGGTTGATCAGGAAGCTTGCCAGGATGGCGTCGCTGTATAGCCATTTGGACAGTTTCAGTGTGTCGCGAAACCAGGCTTCCACCCGGGGTACCAGGGGCGAGCGCAGGTCTTCAAGTTCATGGCGTGGCCGGGCAAACAATGCCTGGCCGCTGTAATTTTCAGTCAGCTCTTCACGGCTGACCCATTGTTCGCCACCGTCGGCTTCGCTGGGCAGGATGAGCAGGCGGCCATCGTCTCCCAGACGTCGCAGAACGGCCGTGCGGCCGTTGCCGAGTATCAGCATCACGGGCAGGTTGAGAGTGGAAATATCCGCCAGGTCCCGGCGCAGCACGCGCGCCTGCAAACCGGCCCGGGCTGCTGCGCGGGGCAGCAGGTCCAGGCTCAGGCGTTGTTTGTTCAGGGGCAGCCCGGCACTCAGGCTGGCGCGACTGACCGTCGCGCCGTGGAGTTTGCAGAGGATCAACAGCCCGTCAAGAAGCGGGTCGTCGAAGCCAAGACGCGGATCGACACCAGTGTTGCCGGTTTCCATGCTGGTCAAATTGATCGCTCCAGGTGAACGGGCTGCCACATCAACACAACATACTGTGTAGGAGCCTGGGGCAGCTCCTACACCGGCACTTACCTCAGTTCAGGCAAGCGGGCTTCATTCTTCACTTCGGTCTGGGCGATCGCATCGGCAGGCAGCACCACGCGTTGTTTGCTCAGCAACAGGCCCATGTTCGAGAGGATGCGGTACATCGAGTATTCCTCGGTGTAGCGAACTTCGGTGTAGCGACGGTTGGCGTTGTAGAGCTCGTTCTCACTGTCGAGCACGTCCAGCAGGGTGCGCTGGCCGAGGCCGAACTGATCCTGGTAGGCCGCACGTACGCGTTTGGTCGTTTCGGCGTACTCGCGCGCGGTCGGCGTCTGCTTCTTCGCGTTGAGCATGGCGTTCCAGGCCAGGTGGATATTTTCGTTGAGCTGGCGCAGGGCGTTGTTGCGGATGTCCATGGCCTGGTTGATCTGGTGCGCGTTGGACTGCAGGCGGGCCTTGTCGCTGCCGCCGCGGAACAGGTTGTAGTTCATCACCACACCGACCCGCCACTCGTTGTCGTGACCTTCATCGCCCTGCACGTTGTTGTTCGCGCCCACTGCCGCTTCAGCGTCGAAGCGTGGGAAGAACGGCGACTTGGCAACTTCGTACTGGCTCTCGGCGGACTGCACGTCTGCCTGGGCGGATTTCAGGTACGGGTTATTCTCCACCATGCTCTGCTGGGCTTCCTGCAGGGTAGCGGGCAATTCACCGCGGGTCGAAGGCAGGGTTTCCAGTTCATCCGGCAGGCGACCTACCACGGCGTAGAAGTTCGATTCGGCGTCGGCCAGGTCGACTTCGGCGGTGTCCAGGTTGTTTTGCGCCAGTGCCCGACGAGCGGTGGACTGGTCGGCGTCGGCGGTGCTGCCGATACCGCGCTCGGTGCGCAGGCCGATCTGGTCGTTGACGCGCAGGTGAGCTTGCAGGTTGTTCTTGGCCAGGGTCACCAGTTCGCGACGCTTGAGCACTTCGAGGTAGACCTCGATGGTCCGCAGGGCCAGGTCCTGGGCAGTGCCCTGGGCGTAATAGGCCCGGGAATTGACCACACCCTTGGTGCGTTCGACTTCGTTGGCGGTGTTGAAACCGTCAAACAGCATCTGCCGCAGGCGCAGTTCCGACTGGGTGTAAGTCAGGACCTCCGTGTTGTGATTGCCCTGTGCACGGGTGTTGGTGTTATCGCTGTAGCCGCGGCCGTAAGCAGCGTTCAGATCGACAGATGGATAGAAGCCCCCTTTGGCGATTTTGACTTCTTCGTCCGCGGACAGCCGCGCGTCCACGCGTGAGGCAAGTTCCGGGTGAGTTGCAATAGTGCTTTGGATGGCCTCGGTCAAGGACATGGCCTGGGCCTGTGAAGTGCAGGCCATGGCCAGCAAAATCGCGCTGCAGAGGGGGGTTAAAACGCGCATGGGTGTATCTCCCTGATTCCTAATGATGCTTATCAGTCGCCAAATATTTGACGGCATTTATAGTGAAAACCGTTTCAAGCTTGTAACAACAGAGCTAAGAACATTCTAGAGCAAAGCTAAGAAATTTTTCTCATAAGTCTTATGCCAAAAAAAACTTATGCGCTCTGAAAAATCCAGCACATTGTTCACTCGTGGAACCCTTGTATTACGAGCTCTAGGGAGCTTGCAAGGGCAAATCGAAAGTTCCATCCATTTATCGATAACGGACGATGGAGTGCTGGAGGGGAAGGAGGCGGGGCAGTTTTTGGGTGACATTTTTTTGTCACTTGGTCGGTTCAGAACTGTAACGCATCGCTGGCAGGTGATCATTTTTGCCGATTAGTAGCCCAAAGCCATTGAATGTATTGGGTTTATTTGAATCAGGCGCTGATTGCCCATACGCGACAGGCTTGGCGAGAAAGTCGCCAGGGCCACGGTTGACCCGGAATTATCCGGGAAAAAACTCGTAGCCCGGTAGACAATTCACCCGGTAACTGGCTTTTTTCCATGAGCACGATCTTCGCAAAAAACAGGCTGCCGGCAACGGTTGGCAGCGGAGGAAATGCACATGGCTACGCTCATCGGTATCGTCACTAAAGTCATTGGTCAGGTGGTTGCTGTAGCGGGTGACGGCACCCGACGCGCGCTGGTCGAGGGCGATCGGCTGTTTGCCGGCGATCAATTGGTCACCGGGGCCGAAGGGGCGGTGGCGGTGAAGCTGCAGAACGGCCAGGAACTGACGCTTGGACGTGGCAGCAGCCTGCAAATGACCTCGCAACTGCTCGCGCACCAGGCGCCCCATGTGCAGACGCCGGAAGCCGTGGCGCCCAGCGAGGCGCAGCTGACCGACGTCGAACGCCTGCAGAAAGCCATCGCCGCTGGCGAAGACCCGACGCAAACCGGTGAAGCCACTGCGGCCGGGCCAACGGGCAGCACCGCTGCCGGAGCCCTGGGCGGCGGCCACAGTTTTGTCCAGCTCGAAGAAGTGGCAGGCCGGGTCGATCCGACTGTGGGTTTCCCGACGGCAGGATTCAACGGCATTCCAGAGTTTCCCCTGGAGCGCATCTTTAACGATCCCGACAACAGCCTCGATAACCTGGACAACGTCACACCCCCCGTCGTCGTCCCACCGTTGGTCGTGAACAACCCCGTCATCCTTGGCGGCCTGAATACCTCGGGCGGCGAGCTGACCCTCAACGAGGCCAATCTTCCCGACGGCACGGCCAGTAACCCCTCGGCCCTGACCCAGAACGGCACCTTCACCGTGACTGCGGCCGATGGCCTGCTCAACCTCAACGTGGGCGGGATCAGCGTGTTCAGCGGTGGCGTGGCGGCAGGCTTCCCGCAATCGATCACCACGCAGCTGGGTAACACGCTGACGATCACCGGCTATGACCCGGCCACTGGCGTGGTGAGCTACAGCTACACCCTCAATGGCAACGACACCCATTCGGCGGGTGATGGCGCGAACTCCCTCAGCGAACAATTCACCGTGGTGGCGGGCGACACCAATGGCGACACGGCCACCGGTTCCCTGGACATCAACATCACCGACGATGCGCCAACAGCGATCGACGACAGCAACGCCAATACCGCTTCGGAAACCCTGTTGACCCTGACCGGTAGCGTGCTGCCCAACGATATCCAGGGTGCTGACCGCATTCCCACCGGCCCTAATAGCGGACCGGTAATCGGTGGTACGTTCACCGGCACCTACGGCACCCTGGTGCTCAATCCGAACGGCACTTACACCTACACGCTGAACCCTAATGACGCCGACTTCAAAGCCCTGCACGGTGGTGGCAGCGGCACGGAAAGCTTCGTCTACACCCTCACCGATTCGGATGGTGATACCAGCACCGCAACGCTGGTGCTGAACATTCACAACAACGATGACCCGATCGATATCGGCGGGCTCGGCGTGTCAGGCGGCGAGCTGTCCGTCTACGAGAAAAACCTGGGCGACGGCAGCGCGCCGGATGCTGGCGCGCTGACCCAAAGCGGCACCTTTACCATCACCGCCCTCGACGGTGTGCAGAGCCTGAGCATTGGCGGGATCAGCGTGGTGAGCGGTGGCGTCAGCGCAGGTTTGCCGCAATCAATTACCACCCCGCTGGGCAGTACGCTCACCATCACCGGTTACGACAGCGCAACCGGCGTGGTCAGCTACAGCTACACCCTGGCCGACAACGAAACCCATGCCAATGCCGATGGTGCGAATAATCTGTCGGAGCAGTTTGCAGTCACCGTGGTCGATGACAACGGCACAACCGCCAATGCCAGTCTCGACGTCAACATCGTCGACGACCTGCCCAAAGCCGTGGATGACAGCAACGCCAATACCGCCTCGGAAACCCTGCTGACCCTCAATGGCAATGTGCTGACCAACGACGTGCAAGGCGCTGACCGGGTAACCACCGGGGAGAACGCCGGCCCGATCACGCCCGGCACCTTCACTGGGGTCTATGGCAGCCTGGTGCTGAACGCCAATGGCACTTACACCTACACGCTGAACACCAGCGACGCGGACTTCAAGGCGCTGCACGGCGGTGGCAACGGCACTGAAACCTTCGCCTACACCATCACCGATGCCGACGGCGATACCAGCACCGCGAACCTGGTGCTGCAGATCCATAACAACGATGATCCAGTGACCATCGACGGTTTGAACGTCAACGGTGGCGAGCTGACGGTCTACGAGAAAAACCTCGGCGACGGCAGCGCTCCGGATGCCCCTGCGCTGACCCAGACCGGCACCTTCACCATCACCGCGCTCGACGGCGTGCAGACCCTCAGCATCGGCGGCCTGAACGTGGTGGTCGGTGGTGTGAGCGCCGGCTTCCCGCAGTCGATCGTCACTCCGCTGGGCAGCACCCTGACCATCACCGGCTTTGACAGCGCAACCGGCGTTGTCAGCTACAGCTACACCCTGGCCGATAACGAAGCCCATGCGAACGCCGGCGGCGCGAACAACCTTTCCGAGCAGTTTGCAGTGACCGTGGTCGATGACAACGGCACCACCGCCAATGCCAGCCTCGACGTCAACATCGTCGACGACTTGCCCAAAGCCGTGGATGACAGCAACGCCAATACCGCCTCGGAAACCCTGCTGACCCTCAATGGCAATGTGCTGACCAACGACGTGCAAGGCGCTGACCGGGTACCCACCGGGGAGAACGCCGGCCCGATCACGCCCGGCACCTTCACTGGGGTCTATGGCAGCCTGGTGCTGAACGCCAATGGCACTTACACCTACACGCTGAACACCAGCGACGCGGACTTCAAGGCGCTGCACGGCGGTGGCAACGGCACTGAAACCTTCGCCTACACCATCACCGATGCCGACGGCGATACCAGCACCGCGAACCTGGTGCTGCAGATCCATAACAACGATGATCCAGTGACCATCGACGGTTTGAACGTCAACGGTGGCGAGCTGACGGTCTACGAGAAAAACCTCGGCGACGGCAGCGCTCCGGATGCCCCTGCGCTGACCCAGACCGGCACCTTCACCATCACCGCGCTCGACGGCGTGCAGACCCTCAGCATCGGCGGCCTGAACGTGGTGGTCGGTGGTGTGAGCGCCGGCTTCCCGCAGTCGATCGTCACTGCGCTGGGCAGCACCCTGACCATCACCGGCTTTGACAGCGCAACCGGCGTGGTCAGCTACAGCTACACCCTGGCCGATAACGAAGCCCATGCGAACGCCGGCGGCGCGAACAACCTGTCCGAGCAGTTTGCAGTGACCGTGGTCGATGACAACGGCACAACCGCCAATGCCAGTCTCGACGTCAACATCGTCGACGACCTGCCCAGGGCGGTGGATGACAGCAATGCCGGCACCGCCTCGGAAAGCCAGCTGTCCCTTAACGGCAACGTGCTGACCAATGACGTGCAGGGCGCTGACCGGGTACCGACCGGGCCAAGCGCCGGGCCGATCACCTCAGGCACATTCGTAGGCACCTACGGCACCCTGGTGCTGAACGCCAATGGCACTTACACCTACACGCTGGACACCAACGACGCGGACTTCAAGGCCCTTGAAGGTCGCGGCAAAGGCACTGAAACCTTCGCCTACACCATCACCGACGCCGACGGCGATACCAGCACCGCCAATCTGGTGCTGCAGATCCATAACAACGATGACCCGGTGATCATCGGCGGCCTGGACGTCAACGGCGGCGAACTCACCGTCTACGAGAAGAACCTCGACTGGGGCACCAACCCCGACGCGCCGGCGCTGACCCAGTCCGGTACCTTCACCGTCACGGCACTCGACGGCCTGAACTCCCTGGTCGTGGGTGGCTTCGCGGTGGTCGCCAACGGCGAGGTGGTCGGCTTGCCGCACACCGTGGTAACGCCGCTGGGTAACTTCCTGACGATCAACGGCTTTGATCCCGTCACGGGCGTGCTCAGCTACAGCTACACCCTGGTGGGCAGCGAAACGCATCCAACGGCCGACGGCGCCAACGCCATCGTCGAGAATTTCGACGTGGTGGCGCACGACAACGACGGCAGTACTGCGTCGGGCCAGATCAACGTCAACATCATCGATGATTTGCCGAGCGCCAATCCGGACTTCAAGCATGTGCAAGAGGGCGGGACGGTCGGCACCAACGTCCTGGTCAATGACATCGGCGGCTCCGATGGCCCGGCGGCTACGGGTGCAGTGGTCGGCGTGCGTGCCGGCAGCGACACCTCGACCTCGGCCAGCGGTGGCCTCAACACCAATATCAATGGCGCCTACGGTTACCTGACCCTGGACGCCAACGGCAACGCCATCTATCACAGCAACCCGAACAGCGTCAGCGGGCCCGGTGCGATCGATGTATTCACCTACACCGTGCGCGATGCCGATGGCGATGAGAGCACCACCACGCTCACCATCGACGTCTACAACAGCTGCCTCAAGGCAGCGTCCGATACCGACGTAACGGTCTACGAAAAAGCCCTCGATCTGAGCAAGGACGGTCAGGACCTGGCGGCAGGCACAGTCGCAGGCAGCGATCCGGGCAATACCGGGGAAACCGCTTCCGGCACGCTGGTGGGCTCGGTCACTGGCGCCGTGGGTGCGATCACCTACGCCCTGGTCGGCAGCGCCACGGGCAGCCATGGGCAGATTCAGCTCAATGCCGACGGCACCTACACCTACACCCTGACTTCGCCGGCCAGCACCACCCCGCACGCCAACGATGGCCCCAATACCCTGAGCGAAACCTTCACCTACCAGGCCACCGATTCCCTGGGCAACATCACCACCAGCACCATCGTGGTGAACATAGTCGATGACGTGCCAAAGGCTGTGGACGACAGCAACGCCGACAATGCATCGGAAACCCGTCTGACCCTCGACGGCAATGTCCTGACCAATGACGTGCAAGGCGCGGACCTTGTCGCGACCGGCCCGAACACCGGCCCAGTCACGCCGGGTACATTTACCGGCACTTACGGCACCCTGGTGCTGAACGCCAACGGCACGTACACCTATACGCTGGACACCAACGACGCGGACTTCAAGGCCCTGGAAGGTCGCGGCAAAGGCACTGAGACGTTCGCCTACACCATCACCGATGCCGACGGCGATACCAGCACCGCCAACCTGGTGCTGCAGATCCATAACAACGATGACCCGGTGATCATCGGCGGCCTGGACGTCAACGGCGGCGAACTCACCGTCTACGAGAAGAACCTCGACTGGGGCACCAACCCGGACGCGCCGGCGCTGACCCAATCCGGGACCTTCACCGTCACGGCACTCGACGGCCTGAACTCCCTGGTCGTGGGTGGCTTCGCGGTGGTCGCCAACGGCGAGGTGGTCGGCTTGCCGCACACCGTGGTGACGCCGCTGGGTAACTTCCTGACGATCAACGGCTTTGATCCCGTCACGGGCGTGCTCAACTACAGCTACACCCTGGTGGGCAGTGAAACGCATCCAACGGCTGACGGCGCCAACGCCATCGTCGAGAATTTCGACGTGGTGGCGCACGACAACGACGGCAGTACTGCGTCGGGCCAGATCAACGTCAACATCATCGATGATTTGCCGAGCGCCAATCCCGACTTCAAGCAGGTGCAAGAGGGCGGGACGGTCGGCACCAACGTCCTGGTCAATGACATCGGCGGCTCCGATGGCCCGGCGGCTACGGGTGCAGTGGTCGGCGTGCGTGCCGGCAGCGACACCTCGACCTCGGCCAGCGGTGGCCTCAACACCAATATCAATGGCACCTACGGTTACCTGACCCTGGATGCCAACGGCAACGCGACCTACCACAGCCGGCCGGACTCGGTGGGCGTAGCGGGCGCCACTGACGTGTTCACCTACACCGTGCGCGATGCCGATGGCGATGAAAGCACCACCACCCTCACCATCGACGTGTCCAACAGTAGTATCAAGGCCGTGTCCGACACCGACGTGACGGTCTACGAAAAAGCCCTCGACCTGAGCAAGGATGGCCTCGACCTCGCGGCCGGCACCGTGGTCGGCAGCGATCCGGGCAATACCGGCGAAACTTCCACGGGAACACTGGTCGGTTCGGTCACCGGGGCTACCGGCGCAATCACCTACACCCTGGTCAGCAGTGGCACCGGGGCCTACGGGCAAATGCTCCTCAACCCCAACGGCACCTACACCTACACATTGACCTCGGCGCCGAAAACCTCGCCGAACGCCAACGACGGGCCCAACAGCCTGAGCGAAAGCTTCACCTACAAGGCCACCGATGCCCTGGGCAACACCACCACCAGCACCATCGTGGTGAACATCGTCGATGACGTACCCAAGGCCGTCGCTTCCGAGCGTTCGGTGGCGGCGGTGGAAATCGATTCCAACCTGCTGTTGGTGATCGACGTGTCCGGCAGTATGGCCGATGCGTCCGGCGTGCCTGGCCTGTCGCGCCTGGCCCTGGCCAAGCAGGCGATCAGTGCCTTGCTCGACAAGTACGACGACCTTGGCGACGTGAAGGTGCAGATCGTCACTTTCAGCAGCAACGCCACCGACAAGACCGCGATCTGGGTTGACGTGGCAACGGCCAAGTCGATCATTTCCGGCCTGACGGCGGGCGGCGGGACCAACTACGATGCCGCCGTGGCAACCATGAAGACCGCGTTCAACACGGCCGGCAAACTGACCGGCGCGCAGAATGTCGGCTATTTCTTCTCGGACGGCAAACCCAACGAAGGTGACATCAACGCGGCCGACGAGGCTTCGCTCAAAGCCTTCCTCGACGCTAACAACATCAAGAACTACGCAATCGGCCTGGGTAATGGCGTCAGCAATGCCTACCTCGACCCAGTGGCCTATGACGGCAGCACCCACACCAACACCAATGCTGTGGTGGTGACCGATCTCAACCAGCTCAACTCGGTACTCTCGGGCACCGTGCAGGGGGCCCCGGTCACGGGCACCTTGCTGGAGGGCGGAAACTTTGGTGCCGATGGCGGTTTCATCAAGTCCATCGTCGTCGATGGCACCACCTACACTTACGACCCTAAAGCGTTGAACAACCAGGGTTCGCTGATTTCCAGCGGCGGGGACAACCACGGCACTTTCAACACGGTAAACAACTCCCTGAGCATCGCCACCAATAACGGCGGTACGCTGGTCATCAACCTCGACAGCGGTGAGTACAACTACACCTCGCAGAAAGCCACGAACGTGGTGATCACCGAAAATATCGGCTTCACCTTCAGCGACAACGACGGCGACCTGGCGAGCTCGACCCTGGTGGTCAAGGTCGTGCCGAACGCCGCGCCCGTGGCCGTCGACGACCACATCATCACCAACGTGCTGTCCGGCAGCGTGGTGGTACCTGGCGAATTGTTGCTGGCCAACGACACTGATCCCGAAGGCGATACCCTCACCGCAGCGCCGACTACTTTCAACACCGGCTGGGTGGCCAGGGGCGCGGACTTTGTCGGCACCGGCGCGATCAACTTCAAGGGCAGCAACAACACCGCAGCGAACCAGAACCTGGCGGATGTGCGCGGGTCCTTCGCGGCCAATACCGCAGCGATGACAGCGGTGCTGGTGATCAGCGGTTATCTGGGCTCTGTCACCACTTCCAATGCCAATGATGAAGACCTCATCACGGTGAAACTCAAGGAGGGTGAGACCCTTAATCTGGATCACAACCTGGCGGGCGGTCGGATTGCCATGGAGTACTCGCTCAATGGCGGTGCGTTCATGACCCTTGCCGATGGCGCTACCATCACGGCCGATGCCGATGGCACGTACAAGATCCATGTCACCAACATCACCAATTCCGGCGGCGGCGTCGGTGCCAACAATGCCGAAAACTACGAGCTGACCATGACGGTCAACTACGCCGGTGCCCATGACGTCACCCCGGACTTCAACGGCGCCTACAGCGCCAACGACACCCATGGTGGCAGCGACACGGCGAATGTGACCATCAGCTACCAGGACGGCCACACCCTCACGGGTACCGCGGGTGACGACGTTCTGGTGGCCGGCACCGGCAACAACGTGCTCAACGCCGGCGATGGCAACGACGTGTTGACGGCGGGTACCGGTAACAACGAACTGCACGGGGGGGCCGGCAACGACCTGCTGTTCAGCGGGGCAGGCAACGATCTGCTGGACGGCGGCGCTGGTATCGATACTGTCAGCTACGCCCATGCCACCAGCGGTGTCACCGTCGACCTGGGCCTGCTCACTGCGCAAAACACCGGAGGCGCCGGCACTGATACCCTCACCGGGCTCGAGAACCTCACCGGCTCCAACTTCAATGACAGCCTGATGGGCGACAACAACAGCAACATCATCACTGGCGGCCTGGGCAACGACGTCCTCAACGGCGGTGGCGGCGATGACTTCCTCATCGGCGGCCTGGGCAACAACACCCTCACCGGCGGCGCTGGCGCGGATACCTTCCAGTGGCTCAAAGGCAACTCCGGGCATGACCTGGTCACCGATTTCACCCCAGGCACCGACAAGCTCGACCTGTCGCAACTGCTGCAAGGTGAAAACGGCACGGCGGCTTCGCTGGATGATTACCTGCACTTCAAGGTTGTCGGCAGCGGCGCTTCGGTCCTGACCAGTATCGACGTCAGCGCCATGGCCGGCGCCACGCCGAACCAGACCATTGACCTTGCCGGTGTCAACCTCGCCAGCCACTACGGCGTCACGCCGGGGGCGGGTGGTGTGGTGGCCGGGGGGCATGACACGGCGACCATCATCAACGGGATGTTGAATGATCACTCGTTGAAGGTGGATACGGTTTGATCTGAAGGGTGAAGGAGCGAGGCTGATCTCCTGTAGGAGCAAGGCTTGCCCGCGATAGCGATCTTGAAGACGCTATCGCGGGCAAGTCTTGCTTCCACCGTGGAGGGCAGCTACCCCGTCACATTGGCTCAGGCGGCCCGATGAACCTGCCCATGACCCCATACACCCCTAATTCCCTGATCGTCGCAAACTCTCCCTGGGTCTCGACCATCTCCGCAATCAACGGCAAATCAATACTGTTGGTTGCCCGGAAGATCGCATCAATGAACAGGCGCTTGTCGCCCTGGCGATCTATACCCCGGATATACGCACCATCAATCTTCAAGTAAGCCAACCCCAGCTGTGTCAGGTTGCCGATCTGGCTGAAGCTGCCGCCAAAATGCTGCAGCCCGACGCGATAGCCGGTGTCGAGCAGGCTATGACACAAGCGTTGCAACTCCAGCGGGGGCGGCAGTTGGCGTTCGTCGATTTCCAGCGTCAGCAGCGGCGCCAGATCGGGTAACGATTCGAGCATGTCGAGTATCTTCGCCAACTGCGCCGGATCGCGCAGGGTGCTGCCAGACAGGCTCAATGCCAGCGGCCAGCGATTGACGACAAGGTAATCCAGGGTCGCTTCGAGCATCGCCAGGTCCATGCGCGCCGACCAGCCCAGACGCTCTATCCAGGGCAGGAAATGTCCGGCGGCGATCGCCTCGCCGCTGGGGTCGAGCAAGCGTGCCAGCACTTTGTGGTGAAGCACCTGGCTGGTGTCGGCGCATTGCACCACCGGCTGAAAGTACAGCTGCATGCTCCCCTGCGTCAGGGCTTCGTCGATCCAGGTTCGCCAGTCGTGCTGGGACTGGTTCGGCGCGCAGTCACCGTCGTCCAGGTATGTCCACGGCCGCTCGGGGTGTTGCCGGGCCTGAGTCAGGGCTTGATCCAGGCGCAGCAGCACCGCATTGGCGGATTCTCCCGGGCGATAGGGGACGATGCCCAGGTGCGCCACTGGCATGCTGTCACTGGCGCCGGTCAGGCGCAGGTTTTCCAGGGTGGCACTGACTTCCGCGACCAGGCGGGCGGCGTCCGCCTGGCCCAATCCAGGTGTCAGCAAGCTGAACTCTCCGCCACGATTACGCGCAGCCAGCCAGGTACGGCGCTCGGGTAATCCGCAAAGACGCTTGAGCAATTCGGCGACTGCGCTAATCAACGCATCAGTGCGCTGTCCGCCCATGCGCTGATTGAGCCCCGCCAGGTCATTGATCCGCAGCATCAGCAAATGGCCCTCACTGCTCTGCTCGGCCATCAGCAAATGATCCGCCAGTTGCTCGTCCAGTAACCGCCGGTTGGCCAGCCCGGTGAGGCCGTCGAGGTAGGATTCGGCGCGCAGTTTTTCGCTGCGAGCGGCTTCTTCGGCGAACAGCGCCTTGAGCTTTTCGACCATCTGATTCATCGCCAGCACCACGCGTTTCAATTCCGGGGTGCGGGGCAATTTCGTCAGGCTGCGAAATTCGCGCTTGCTGATGGCTTCGGCCTGTTTGACCATCTTGTCCAGCGGGCGCAATTGCCGGCGCAGCAGCCAGCCGCCGAACACCGCGCTGAGCAGCCCGCAGATGAGCAACCAGATCAGGCTGCCCAATGTACTGTCCCAGAGCTTGGCCAGGGCAAATCGCGGGTTGCTCAATACTTCGATCCGGGCGAATTGCTCCCAGCCGCGCATGATCAACGCTTCGCCTGCCTGGGGACGCAGGTCGACCAGCCTGGTGAACCAGCCGGGCACACGTTCGCCGCGGGCCTGGGCGCTGCGCTCCACTAACACCTGCTCATCGGCAATGCTCACCACGCGGATGCTGGTGAAGTAGCCACTGTCGAAAATCGAGCTGACCATCAACTCCATCATTGCCGGATCGTCTACTTGCGCGGTCAATGACAACCCCAGCGCCGTCGCCGCGTCCTGGGCGTGCGAGCGCAACTGGCCGAGCATCTGGTCGCGGGAGCTTTCCAGGCTGACAAAAAAGCTGCCGCTGAACGCCACCAGCAGGAACAGGCAAATGGCGAGAAACAATTGTTTGCGCAGTGACATAAGACGCTCCTTGCGAGACCTTGCGAGGACGACTAGCCGTCGCCCACGGCGAAACCTTCAACCTGCATTTTTTTCAACACATCCTGCCAGCGCGACAACTTTTTCGAGTCGCTGGAACGCTTGCCCCCGTTAGCCCCCGGCAGGTACAGCCCCTCGGCATTGAATGCGTAGACCGGTAGCAGGTCCTTGCGTCGTGAAGCGGGGGAGATCTCGCCCACCAGGTTGTCCAGCACCAGCGGATCGGCCGTGGGGCTGCTGTAGAAGGTCAGTACCATGTGCGCCTGGTTCTGGGTCAGGGCTTTAACGTAGGTGATGCGCAATTTTTCGCTGGGAATGCCGAGATGGCGCAGGCTGAAATACTTGGCCAGGGCGTAGTCCTCGCAGTCGCCCGCGCCCTTGACCAGGGATTCGACGGGGGTGGCCCAGTAATCGATCTGGCGCCAGATGCGCGTATCGTCCTGGAAAGTCAGTTGCTGGTTGAAAAAGCGGTTGACCGCATTGAGTTGCTCGCGCTCGGGCTGATCCTGTTGACTTTGCAGCAATTGGCTCCAGGCCTCTATCCGTCTTTGCGCGGGACCCTGCGCGCCGTATCGGGCCTGGGCGTTCTGCAAGACCTGCGCATAATCCCAGCTGGCGAACACCGCACTGAGGCCCGGCATCAGCCAAAATGCCAGCAGCAGCCATCCGCCGAACCGAAGTCGGAGCGTTGACCATCCTGGACTACGCCGGCGACGGGGCATGTCGGGCTGCTCGGGGTGCAGATGGATGGAGTCTAGGCGGTGTTTGCGGGGGAAGAGGGCAGATCGTCGGTTGGCAATGCAGTTGCAGTGAGTCACAGGGATGCTGTGACGAGGCGATCAGGGCTTGCGCAGGGTTTTCTGTCTGAGGATGTAAATAGTCACCAGCACCGCACTGGTCAACATGAAGCCCCGCGCCCACGGCATCGGCACCAGATAGCAGGAAAACCCGATGCTCAACCACATCAGCCCGATGGCGTAGACCTTGCCCTTGAGCGGAATGCCCTCACCGTCAAGGTAACCGCGGATCCACGGCCCAAGGCGCGGATGCTCCACCAGCCAATGGTAAAAGCGCGGTGAACTGCGGGCAAAACAGGCAGCGGCCAGCAACAGGAAGGGGGTCGTGGGCAATACCGGCAGGAAGATCCCGATCACCCCCAACGCTACGCTGAGCCAGCCGATGGCCAGCAGCCCGTAGCGCAACATCAGGGAGCGGTTGCCTATGGGATTGTCCATAGGCAGAACCTTAGTGGTGACGAGGCTTGAGGATGGCCGGTTTTTCGTCAGGCGCGTTGCACAGCAGGTACAGCGCGGTCAGGGCTTCCGGGATCTGCACGATCATGTCGTCCATCAGGTTGGCATCGGCGGCGATATCGGAGAATTCCGGTTGCTCGTCGAACAGGCCCGAACCGACCATGATCGGCAGCAGCATTTCGCTGACTTCGTCTTCAGCGGTCTCAAACCAGGCGGCTTCACGCAGGAACACGCCTTCCATGAAGCCGATGCACCAGCCGCGCAGGTCGGAATCATCCGGGTCTTCGCCAAGATCGAGTTCGCAAGGCAGCTCGAATTCTTCATCGGAAGCCAGCTGGCGAGCGATGTGGGCTTTGAGTGCCAGCAGGGTGGATTCGATGGCCTCACGCTCGGTGTCGTCGGCGTAATGCGGCTCTTCGGCGAACAGGGCATCGATCCATTCACGGTCCGGTACGGTTTCGGAGCATATCGACAGGGCCGTGAGGTAGCCGTGGGCGGCCACGTAGTCCAGCGCCTCGTCATGCAGTTCATCGGCGTCGAGGAAGACTTGCAGGCGGGTTAGTTGCTCAGCGAAGGACATTAAAGGGCTACCTTGGGAATTAAACAGATGCGGGAATTCTAGGCCTTCTTGAGCAGTCAGGCCAGCCGCGCGGCACATTTGCCCCCTCTGGGCTCGTTTTTCCATATGCGCTCTGTAGGAGCTGTGGAGTGAAACGAGGCTGAGATCTTTTGATCTTGCTTTGTGTACATATCCATTGCTGCGGTAATGGCTGCTTATGGTTCCGCCCTTACGGCGGGTCACTTTGAACAGCGCAAAGTAACCAAACGCTTTCTGCCCCACCACTCGGCACCTCGCCTGGGCTCGGTGTGCCCTCACTCCGGCATTGCTCCGCGGGTCGCCGCGATGGGCCATCCCTGGCCCAGCGCGGCTAAACCGGCATCCTTGCCGGTTTCCCCGCTGCGCAATGCCTGCGTTCGGCCAGCGTGGTTAACGGGGCGCCTGCGATCCAGAGCTTCGCCGTGGCGGCCTTCGGGCCGACCAAGGCATCAAACCGGCGCGCTGCGCTTCTATGATTGTGCACTGCCTCCGGGCTGGAGTTGTTCCTGAGTAGGAGCTGTCGAGTGAAACGAGGCTGCGATCTTTTGATCTTGTTTTGTGTGCAGATCCATTGCTGCGGTAACGGCGGCTTAGGGTTCCGCCCTTACGGCGGGTCACTTTCGAAGAGCGCGAAAGTAACCAAAGCGCTCTTGCCCCACCACTTGGCACCTCGCCTGGGCTCGGTGTGCCCTCACTCCGGCATTGCTCCGCGGGTCGCCGCGATGGGCCATCCCTGGCCCAGCGCGGCTAAACCGGCATCCTTGCCGGTTTCCCCGCTGCGCAATGCCTGCGTTCGGCCAGCGTGGTTAACGGGGCGCCTGCGATCCAGAGCTTCGCCGTGGCGGCCTTCGGGCCGACCAAGGCATCAAACCGGCGCGCTGCGCTTCTCTGATGTGCACTGCCTCCGGGCTGGTGTTGTCCCTTTTGGAGCAAAGCTTGCCTGCCGGGCTGATGTTGTTTCTGTGGGAGCAAAGCTTGCTCGCGATAGCGGGATGACAGTAAGCATCAATATTGGATGCAAAACCGTCATCGCGAGCAAGCTTTGCTCCCACAGATATCAATCCTTCCACAGACATCAGTCGTTCCACAGATATCGAACTCTTCACAGATATCGAACCTCCACAGAAATGACTGTCCAGAGGCATCACTTTCCAGCGGCCACCTTCCACGGATACCACCTCACAGGGCTCATTTCATATCCAGAAAAGGTGCGCGACCCAACAAGCGAAGCGCGCCGGCGTGATGCCTTGGTCGGCCCGAAGGCCGCCACGGCCAGGTATTTGATCGCGGACGCCCCGTTAACCACGCTGGCCGAACGCAGGCATTGCGTAGCGGGGAAACCGGCAAGGATGCCGGTTTAGCCGCGCTGGGCCAGGGATGGCCCATCGCGGCGACCCGCGGAGCAATGCCGGAGTGAGGGCACACCGAGCCTAGGCGAGGTGCCAAGTGGTGGGGCAAGAGCGCTTTGGTTACTTTCGCGCTCTTCGAAAGTGACCCGCCGTAAGGGCGGAACCATAAGCAGCCATTACCGCAGCAATGGATATGCACACAAAGCAAGATCAAAAGATCGCAGCCTCGTTTAACTCGACAGCTCCTACACACCAACAACACCACCCGCCGCACCCACAGCACCCACCAATGAAGTGTTTGTCCCAATGTGTCTACCAAGCGGCACCCTTTGAACCGGAGGGGTCGGGTATACTCCCGCGTTTTGCGATGCCCTGCCGGCGTCATGGCTGAGATGGACAGCGTCATGCAATCCGCACTTACGATTTGTTCAGTGCAGACCGCGCGATTCTGAACCAGCCTTGCAGGGATGTTTCGGTGATTTTTGGAGTTTTTATGCTCGAACAGGCTCAACGCGTCCTCAAGGACATCTTCGGCTACGACAGCTTTCGTGGCCGCCAGGGTGCGATCATTGAGCGCGTGGCCAGTGGTGGCGACGCCCTGGTGCTGATGCCTACCGGCGGCGGCAAGTCCCTGTGCTTCCAGGTACCGGCATTGCTGCGCGAAGGCCTGGCCGTCGTGGTCTCGCCGCTGATCGCGTTGATGGACGATCAGGTCGCCACCCTCGAAGAACTGGGTGTTGCCGCCGCTGCGTTGAACTCCACACTGAGCGCCGAACAGCAACGGGACCTGGCCAACCGCATCAAGCGCGGTGAGGTGAAGATGCTCTACCTCGCGCCTGAACGCCTGGTTCAGCCGCGGATGCTGGCATTCCTGCAAAGCCTGGAAATCGCCCTGTTCGCCATCGATGAAGCACACTGCGTATCGCAATGGGGTCACGATTTCCGCCGCGAATACCTGCAATTGGGCCAACTGGCCGAGCTGTTCCCCAACGTCCCGCGCATCGCACTGACTGCCACCGCCGACAAACGCACCCGCGAAGAAATCGTCGATCGCCTGCACTTGCAGGACGCCGAGCGTTTCCTGTCGAGTTTCGACCGCCCGAACATCTTCTATCGCATCGTCCCCAAGGAGCAGCCGCGCAAGCAGTTGCTGGCGTTCCTGGCCGAGCGGCGCAGCGATGCCGGCATCGTTTACTGCCTGTCGCGCAAGAAAGTCGACGAAGTCGCGGTATTCCTCAGCGAGCAGGGGTTTCCGGCGCTGCCTTATCACGCCGGGCTGCCCAACGAAACCCGCTCTCATCACCAGAGGCGCTTTCTCAACGAGGAAGGCCTGATCATGGTGGCCACCGTGGCGTTCGGCATGGGGATCGATAAACCCAACGTGCGTTTCGTCGCGCACCTGGACTTGCCCAAATCCCTGGAAGCGTACTATCAGGAAACCGGTCGCGGCGGGCGTGATGGCCTGCCGGCTGATGCCTGGATGGCTTACGGCCTGCAAGACGTGGTGATGCTCAAGCAGATGCTGCAGAACTCCGAAGGCGACGAGCGTCACAAGCGCCTGGAGCAGCACAAGCTCGACGCCATGCTTTCGCTCTGCGAAGAAACCCGCTGCCGCCGGCAAACCTTGCTGGCCTATTTCGACGAAGATATGCCGCAGCCGTGTGGCCATTGCGACAACTGTGTCGATGGCGTGCAGACGTGGGACGCGACCGAGCCGGCTCGCCAGGCCCTTTCGGCGATCTTCCGCACCGGCCAACGTTATGGTGTGGGGCATCTGGTGGACGTGTTACTGGGCAAGGACAATGAAAAGGTCCGCAGCTTTGGGCATCAGCACCTGTCAGTGTTTGGTGTCGGCAAGGCGATGGGCGAGAGCGAATGGCGATCGCTGTTTCGCCAGCTGGTTGCCCGCGGGCTGGCGGACATTGACCTCGAAGGTTATGGCGGCCTGCGGTTGAGCGCCACTTGCCGGCCGCTGCTCAAGGGCGAAGTGACCCTGGAGCTGCGCCGCGACCTCAAGCCGCAAACGACTGCGAAAAGCAGCAAGAGCCAGGCGAGCCAGCTGGTTCGTGGTGAGGAACGCGAGCAGTGGGAAGCCTTGCGCGCGTTGCGTCGCAAGCTTGCCGAAGAGCACGGGGTGCCACCGTACGTCATCTTCCCGGATTCGACCCTGCTGGAAATGCTGCGCAGCCAACCCGGCTCCATGGCCGAGATGGCACGGGTCAGCGGCGTCGGCGCGCGCAAGCTGGAGCGTTACGGGGAGGCATTCCTCGAAGTGCTGGGCGGCCAGGCCGAGGCGCCAAAAGTGGTGGCCGACCTGCGCCACGAGTTGATCACACTGGCCCGCGCAGGCATGACGCCACTGCAGATCGCCGGCCAGTTGCAGTGTTCGGAAAAGAATGTGTACACCCTGCTTGCCGAGGCGATTGGCAAGCAACACTTGTCCCTGGAGCAGGCACTGGATTTGCCTGAGGAATTGATGGGCGAAATACAGGATGCTTTTCTCGACGGTGAAGGCGAGTTGCCACCGGTTGTGGAGATCGCAGCAATATTTGCCGGACGGGTTCCAGAGGGCGTGTTGTACTGCGTCCGGGCGGCACTGCAGTCGGAATTCGAAATTTGAAACAACCCTTGCTTTGATGTAACGATTCAGTACAAAGCGAGCCTTGCTTCATGTCATCGGCCATGCTTAGCTGACTAATAATTAGGTTTTCTCTATTTCAGTCTAACCATGAGTTTTTTATGCCGTTAACCGATCAACACCGCTTTGGCATGCAGTTGGCGCAGGTGTCCCGTGGCTGGCGAGCCGAACTGGACCGTCGCCTGGCGGGCCTGGGATTGTCCCAGGCCCGTTGGCTGGTGCTATTGCACCTCGCGCGTTTCGGAGAGCCGCCGACCCAACGAGAGTTGGCGCAAAGCGTTGCCGTAGAAGGTCCGACCCTGGCCAGATTGCTCGACAGCCTCGAAAGTCAGGGTCTGGTCCAGCGCCAGGCAGTGGTGGAAGACCGCAGGGCGAAGAAAATCGTCCTCTGCGCCCCGGCCCGTCCGTTGATTGAACAGATTGAAACCATTGCCAACCAGCTGCGCCAGGAACTGTTTGAAGGCGTCGATGAGGCGGAATTGAAGATATGCATGCGAGTTCACGGGCATATCCTGGCCAACCTGGAAAAATCCTGACTCGTTGCTTCGTGCAGGACTTTTGAGATCGCCCGTTGGGCGGACTATAAAGAACTACTATGCATTATCGCGTTCGTACCGGATGTGCGAACGCGTACGGTTGGTTCTGGTTATCTAAGGGATGCTCATGCTTGAGAGTTTGCACGTTGTCTTGCGGTGTGGCACCAGGCTGCTGCTGGTGGGTGGCGCTGTGTGTTACTCGGCATTGGCGCCTGCGCTGGGGTTGGGTGAAATCACCCTGCATTCCGCGCTGAATCAGCCGTTGCGGGCAGACATCGCGCTGGTGGACGCGGCGGGGCTGGAAGAGGGCGACCTGTCGGTCAACCTTGCTACGGCGGACGAATTCAGCCGCGCGGGTGTTGAACGCGTGTTTTTTCTCAACGACCTGAAGTTCACCCCAATCCTCAAGGGCAATCGCAGCCTGATCCGGGTGAGCTCCAATAAAGCGGTCAATGAACCCTTCCTGAATTTCCTGGTGCAGCTCAATCAGCCCAATGGGCGGGTGCTGCGCGAATACACGGTGTTGATCGATCCTCCTGGCGCGCCGGGTGTTGCTCCTGTGGTCGATGAACCCGCCGCCACCACGCCAAACTCTCCGTTTCCTGCAGTCAAGCCTGTGGCAGCCACGCCAGCGCCAGCGCCAAAAAAAGCTGCTGCGCCCAAGGCCGAGGCTGTTGCCCCGGTAGCGGAAATTGACCCCGCTGCAGAGCAGTTGGCTGCCAGCGTCCTGCAAAACCAACAACTGCAAGCGACCATCACTGAGCTGAATGCGCGGCTGCAGGCACAGGACGAACAGATTGCCGCCCACAAGAAGCAGGTGATCGAACTGCAAACCCGGTTGGCCGAACTGCAACAGGCACCGCCCGCGGCACCTGTTGCCGTGGCACCGCCGGTGGTCGCCGTTGAACAGCCTGATGCCAATCAATGGCCAATGATTCTCGGCGTTCTGGCTTTGGCGGTCCTGGTACTCCTGGGCTTGTTCATGCGGCGCCAACGCCAACGCCAACAGGCGGATGAGGTGGCGCAGGAGGCTCCCGTGCCTGCTTCCCGGCCTGAGTCGGTGACTGATGATCCTGTAGGAATGCAGGCACCGCCGGCCAAATCGGCGGCTGATCACCAAGAGGATGCGCCGTCGGGCGACGTGCTGGAGGGCGTGGGTATCTACATGGCCTATGGCCGGTTTTCCGAGGCGGCCGGTTTGCTGCGCGAGGCGCTGGCCAAAGAGCCACAGCGCACTGATCTAGCCGTGCAACTGCTGGAAGTGCTCGGCAAACAAGGCGATGTGGCGGCCTATAACGCCCAGGAAACCCAGCTGCGCGACTCAGGATTTGACCCACAGGCCCTGCAGGACATTCGCAGCCGACACCCGAAAATGCACAACGTGACGCCGCTGGCTGCTGCGCCGGTTGTCGCTTCAGTGATCGCCGCAGCGCCCGTTGTTGCCCAGGGCGATGAGTTCCAGTTGAATCTGGATGACCTGTCGATGGACGCCAATTGGGACCTGATCAGCCCCTTCGACAGCGCTCCGCCGCCACCCGCACTTCCAGAAGAGCCGGCGTTTCACTCCAACCTCCACATCTTGCCCGAGGTGTTCGAAATGCCCGAGGAGCCGTCACTGGGCGAACCCGAGCTGGAGTGGGATGCGCCGGCGGATTCCCAGGGGCTGGACGACGATTTCCTCGCCGAATTCGGTGACCCGGACTCATCGCTGGAAATTGAGCCCTTCAGTCTTGAACCGGACAACGCCGGCAAACTCGAACAGGCTCAGACCTGTATTGATGACGGCGATCTGGACAGCGCGATTCAGCTGCTCAACGAGCTGCTCAAGGATGCCGATGAACCACTCAAGCAGACCGCGCGGAGTTTGTTGGCCGGCATTCGCTGATAGTGCATGTGTCGTTATCAATGTGGGAGTGAGCCTGCTCGCGATAGCGGTGAGTCAGTCGACATAAATAGCGACGGACCAGCCGCAATCGCGACCAGGCTCCCTCCCACAGGCTTCAGAATGTTTGCCCCAGGTTCAGGTACACGGCCTGCTCATCGGCATCGTTAAAGCCGTAACTGAAGTTCAGCGGACCCAAGGGCGTGTCGAAGCCGATGAATACGCTGGCGGCATTGATGTAGCCACTGTCGAACTCATTGTCGTTGTTCCACGCCCGACCCCGCTCCAGTGAACCACCGGCATACAGCGGAAAATCCAGCGGCAGGTACGAGCGCGGTGTCAGGCGTCGATAGTATACGGCGCGCATCAGGCTGATGTTCTGCCCGGAAATCGCATCCTCCCTGAAACCCGATAACTGCCGTGCTCCGCCGAGCAGGAAGCTGGAAGTCACCACATTGGCGTCATTGAGCGTGCGCCCGTAGCGGCCGCCGAGAATGAAGGTGTCCGGGCCGTGGCTGAGGGCCTTGTCCAGCGCGACTTCCCATTGTCGATAGCGATTGTCCGAGCCCAGGCCGGGTTCGTACTGCCGCAAGGCCAGGCCGAAGTCTTCGCCTTCATGGGGGAAGTAGACGTTATCCAGTGAATCGAACGAGTACTTCACTTCATAAAACCCTTCGTTGAAGCTTTCGCTGGGCAGGTCCTGGTCGCCAATGCGCACGTCTGCCTTGCCCCAGGCTTCGCCAACACCCAGGCGCACTTCGCCGCTGTTGCCGATCTGGCGGCCTACGTTCAGGCCAAAGCCGTAGCGCTCAACCCGGTATTGGGCGATCGGATCGTTGTCCAGGGTGGCTTCGACGTTCTGCGCGTCAAAGGCGGCGTAGGGCGCAATGAAATATCGCGATCCGACATCCAGTGGCTGGTAGAACTCGCTGTACAGTTCCTGGCGGTCGCCGATCTGCGCGCGGGTCAACCATTCGGCACCCAGGCGGTTGATGCCGTTGACGCGGTAACTGGCGCCCAGGTTGAACGCACTGTCGCCGCGCATGTCGTCCGAGAGGTTCAAGCCCAGCCGCAGGTAATCCGTGCCGCTGCGCTTGCCGCGGGCAGTGATGATCAGGGTGTGATTAGTGCCCTTGTGGGCGACTCGGTATTGCACCTGCTCGAAGTAGTCCAGGCCATACAAGGTGCCCATATCGGTTTGCAGGCGTCCCAGGTCCAGTGGTTGACCAATGTGCTGGCGAATGTAGTACCGAATGACATCATCGCCGACTTTCGAGTCATTCTCGACCTTGATTGCGGTGATGATCGGCGTGCGCTCACTGGGCTCACGGGCGGCGCTCAGCTCCGGATCCAGCGGCTGCGACGGCTTGAGCTGCGCCAGGCGTGCATCGAGAATCCTGGTTGCGCGATAGCCTGCCTCGATCATTTCTTCGGCACGACCAAAGTCGGTCACCCCAAAACTCGCCAGTGACGGCTGGATCAGGATGTCGTCCGGGTGCAAGGCGGCGAGCTGTTCTTCGGAGTTGCGGCGGGTCATCAAGGTGATCGACTGGTTCAGCACGTCGACCACGGTGGTCAGTTGTTTGCTGTTGCGCAGGGGCGTGCCGATGTCGACCACGATCGCCACGTCGACCCCCATTTCCCTGGCGACATCCAGCGGGATGTTATCGGTCATGCCGCCGTCCACCAGCAGGCGCCCATCCAGTTCGACAGGGGCGAACACCGCGGGGATCGACATGCTGGCGCGAATCACCTGAGGCAGGTGACCCTTGCGAAACACCACCTTCTCACCACTGGCAATGTCGGTGGCGACCGCGCGGAAGGGTATGGGCAGCTTGTCAAAATCCCGGGTATCGCTGGCATGGGCCAGCAGGCTTTCCAGCATCAGGGCAAGGTTCTGGCCCTGGATGACCCCGAGCGGCAAGCCGAGGCTGCCGTCGTCGCGAAAACTGAGTTTCTGCTTCACCAGGAAGTCGCGATCATCCTGCTTGCGCCGGAACGGCACGTCAGCTCTGGGCGGCGCATCCGACAGGGCCTGCTGCCAATCAATGTTGAGGGCGAGCTTTTCCAGCTCATCGATCTTGTACCCGGATGCGTATAACCCGCCCACCACCGCACCCATGCTGGTGCCGGCGATGGCATCGATCTGGATGCCTTGCTCCTCCAGCGCCTTGAGCACACCAATGTGCGCCAGGCCTCGGGCTGCGCCACCGGACAGCACTAGGCCGACTTTTGGTCGGGGGGCCTCGGCGGCCTGGACGATCATGGGCAGCAAGCAGAGCAGCAGGCAGGACAGAAGATGGCGCATCATGAATCTCGGGACCAGCGGAAAAGGTCGCTATTATAGCGGCGCCCCTCGCCTCTGGAGTCTCGTCAATCATGCCTGCCAGCAAACCGGAAATTGTCATCACCTATTGCACCCAGTGCCAGTGGTTGCTGCGCGCAGCCTGGCTGGCCCAGGAACTGCTCAGTACCTTTGGTGACGACCTGGGAAAGGTGTCGCTGGTGCCCGGCACGGGTGGGGTATTCCATATTTTTTGTGATGGCGTGCAGCTTTGGGAGCGCAAGAGTGACGGCGGTTTTCCCGAGGCCAAGGTGTTGAAACAGCGGGTCCGGGATCAGATTGATCCCGACCGCGACCTCGGTCACAACGACCGGACTCAGTGAGAGGCTGCCTCTGCAGCAACGGTTTTCTTGTCTGACCCGCCGGCAAGACGGCTGGAGACCACAATCGCCACGATGATCAACGCGCCGCCGAACAGCATGCGTGGCGTGGGATTTTCGTTGAACAGCAGCCAGGCCATGGTGATGCCGTATACCGGTTCCATGGCAAACACCACTGCGGCGGTGCGAGCCTTGATCACCGCCAGGCTGGCGACGAACAGGCTGTGAGCGACACCGGTGCAGAAGATTCCGAGCAGACTGATCCACAGCCAGTCCAGGGCGCGCACTTCACTCAATTGCGGTGCGGCCACCGGCAGCAGGCACAGCGCGACCACCACGTTCTGGCACAGCGCGGCCTGCACCGGCGGAATCCGTGAGGAACTGGCGCGGTTGGTCAACGACAATAAAGCGAAGAGCAAGCCCGAACCCACTGCCCACAGCAGGCCGGTGGTGGCGCCGCTGGCGAGGTCGAAATCAGGCGTGACCAGCACCAACCCGATACTCACCAGCACCACCAGGAGAATTTCGTTGGCGCGAATTCGCTCGCGGAAGATCAGTCCTTCGAGGATCACGGTAAAAGCCGGGAAACTGGCGAATCCCAACGTCGCAATCGCCACACCGGCAACCTTCACCGCGATGAAAAAGCTTACCCAGTGCCCGGCCAGCAGTACGCCGCTGAGTAACAATCGGCGCCAATCCACGGCTTCGAGAGGTTGCCAGCGGGTGGCACTGGCGAACCGCGCAAACACCGCCAAGGCGAGCACCGCGAATGCCGCGCGGCCAAAAACGATTACGGCTGGGGAGGCTGCCGCGAGTTTGCCGAACACGCCGGTCAGGCCGAACATCAGTGCACCAATGTGCAGGGCGCCAAGGGCGGTACGGGGAGTCATTGCAGATCCTTGATCGATGTGTGAGCACGGCCGATACACGACCCGTAGGAGCCTCCGGCAGCTCCTACAGTAGACCGTGGACGAGCCGTATACGTCTGTCGCCAGACTAGCGTCTTTTGTCGCCGCCCTCGCGTCGCAGTTTTCCCGGAGAGGCGCCGAACTCGCGCAACACCGTGGCGGCGAATGCACTTTGCGAGCTGTAGCCGACCCGGCTGGCGATTTCGCCGATAGGCAGCACGGTGTCGCGCAACAGCTCGACAGCCCGGTGCAGGCGGCGGCTGCGGATGTAATCCATCGGCGTCTGCCCGCATTCGGCGACGAAGCGGGCATGCAGGCGGGCGCTGGACAAGTCGGCGATGCGGGCGAGGTCAGCGACCTGCAGGGGATAGGCCGCGTGCTGGTCGATGTGCGCATTCAACGCCGCGTAGGGCAGGCGACGCCCCCCCATGACCTCGGGTTTGACGTTATTGAGACTGGCCAGCAACAGCACGGCACCCTGTTGCGCAATCAGCGGGTCGTCGACCTGGCTGCCCGCCAGCCAGCTCACCAATTGGCTCTGCCCGGCATCGAGGGGCAGGCGTGCGGCGCTGTCGAGCAGGCGTCGGCTGGCGTCGGCATGCTCACCCAGGGACTGCGCCACCCATTGATCGCTCGGTATATCCAGCACCAGGCAACGGCTGCCATTGGCACTGTTGCAGGCGTGATGAAAACCGGAAGGCACCACCACAAAACTCTGCTGTATCACCTGGCTGCCATGCCCGCCCACCTCGAAATCCAGCGCCCCCGACAACCCGAACACCAACTGCGCATGGTCGTGGCTGTGGATGATCAGGTCCTTGGTGTATTGGCGGAGCGTGAGGATCGGTCTCATCGCAGGTCTCCCGGGCAAGGTGGGCATTCTACACCGCGTTGGCCGCCCGGCGTTGTCACAGGACTGACGCGTCATTGTCATGGGCGATTCACCCGCCCGGCGCACAGTTGCCCAAACCATCGTGGAGCGTTGCCAATGACCAGTGCCGAGCTCGCCAGACCCGGTCGCAAGCAGCGGGTGCGGACCTTGTGGATTTCCGACGTGCATCTGGGCACCCGGGACTGCCAGGCCGAGCACCTGAGCACATTTCTCAAGGGTTACCACGCGGACAAGGTCTACCTGGTCGGCGACATCATCGATGGCTGGAAGCTGCGTAGCGGCATGTACTGGCCCCAGGCGCACACCAACGTCATCCGCCGCCTGCTGACCATGAGCAAGCGCGGCACCGAGGTGATCTACGTGACGGGCAACCACGATGAATTCCTGCGCCGTTACTCGAAGTTGATCCTGGGCAATATCCAGTTGGTCGACGAGGCGGTGCACGTCACGGCGGATGGCCGGCATCTGCTGGTGATCCACGGCGACCAGTTTGATGTGATCACCCGCTACCACCGCTGGCTGGCGTTTCTTGGGGACTCGGCCTACGAATTTACCCTGACGCTCAACCGCTGGCTGAATCACTGGCGCGCCCGCTATGGATATGGGTACTGGTCGTTGTCGGCCTACCTCAAGCACAAGGTGAAAACCGCGGTCAGCTTTATCAGTGATTTCGAGGAGGCTATCGCCCACGAGTGCGTGAAGCGCGAGTTGCACGGCGTAGTGTGCGGGCACATTCACCATGCCGAAATCCGCCGGGTGGGCGGCGTGGATTACTTGAACTGCGGGGATTGGGTTGAGTCGTGCACGGCGCTGATCGAGCACTGGGACGGCTCGATCGAGTTGTATCGATTGGCGGACGCACAGGCGCGGGAAGAGCAGATGACGGCGCAGAAGGTGGGTGAGCCTGCCTGAGATCAGAAGATCTTTTGATTCTAGGCTGGTGAGTGCTCCTGCATCGCCGCCTTGTAGATCGAGTTCTTCGGCTGCGCAAACAGGCGCTCCATCATCGGCTCGAAGAAGCTCAGCGGCAGCGTTTCGTAGGCGGGGTCAAACGCCGCCGCATCATATTTGGCACAGAAATCAATGGTCGCCTGATACTGCGGATGACCACTGAATTGCTCGCGCAGATGCCGATCCATACCCAAGTGATGAAAAAAGTAGTAACCCTGGAAAATCCCGTGCTTTTCCACCATCCACAAATTCTCGGTGCTGACGAATGGCTTGAGGATCGCCGCAGCAATGTCCGGATGATTATAGGAGCCCAGCGTATCGCCAATGTCATGCAACAGCGCACACACCACATATTCCTCATCACGGCCGTCGCGCCAGGCACGTGTTGCGGTTTGCAGGGAGTGGGTCAGGCGATCCACGGGAAAACCACCGAAGTCACCCTCGAGCAGCGTCAGGTGGGCCACGATCCGTTTCGGTAACTGCCTGGCATAGGCGCTGAAGTCGGCAGCGATGATTGCCCAGTCTTCCTGGGTGCCGTCCTGCATGTGGGTGAAGCGGGCATTGGCATTCATCGACTGTCCTCGAATAGCGGGTGATTCCTAGAACGGCACGCGACCCATGATCATGTCGCGGTACATGACAAAATCGCCGAGCAGGCTGTAAAAGGGATGCTGGAAGGTCGCGGGACGATTTTTCTCGAAAAAGAAATGCCCGGCCCAGGCGAAGCTGTAACCGGCCAGCGGCAGGCTCAACAGTAATAGCCAGGCGCCTTTGCCGATGGTCATGGCCAGAATGAAAATAACCAGGGTGGTGCCGATGAAGTGCAATCGTCGGCAAGTACTGTCGCTGTGCTCGCTGAGGTAATACGGGTAGAACTCGGCGAAGCTGTTGAAACGTTTGATGTTTTCCACGACAACGGTCTCTGTGGTTATTGTTCTGGCGCCAAGTTGTTCTGCGGGTAGCTTATTTAAGTCTAGAGTGATCATTGGCATCAGCCAGTGACAATAGGCGCCACTTTAGTATCCTTCGGTAAACCTGACGCCGTAGACGGCTCACCAAGACAGTAAACGCCATGAGCGAAAGAACGACTTCTGCAAGCTGGGCGATGGGGATTGTCAAGGCACTGGAAATGGACGGCCTGGATTGTCGGGTCCTGTTCAGGCAGCTGGGGCTGGACTACGCGGCCCTGACCGACCCGGATGGGCGCTTTACCCAGGACTCCATGACACGACTGTGGCAACGCGCGGTCGAGCTGTCGGGTAACCCGGCGATCGGCCTGAACATGGGCAAAGTGGTGCGGCCGGCATCCTTTCATGTGGCGGGCTACGCCTTGATGTCGAGCCAGACTCTGGTTGAAGGTTTTCAGCGCCTGGTGCGTTATCAACGGATCATCGCCGAAAGTGCCGACCTGAGTTTCCGCCTGCTGGACGAGGGTTATGCGCTGATCCTGACGGTGCATGGCGACCATCTGCCGCCGACCCGGCAAAGCGCCGAGGCTTCCCTGGCCTGCGCCCTGGGGCTGTGCAACTGGCTGACCGGGCGAACCCTGCAACCCCGCAAGGTGATGTTCCAGGGTGAGCACCCCGTCAACCTTGAGCCCTATACCCAAACATTCCACGCCCCGCTGGTATTCAGCGCGCCCTATGACGCGCTGATTTTCGAGCGCGCCGACATGGAGGCGCCGCTGCCTACGGCCAATGAAGCGATGGCGGCGTTGCATGACCGGTTTGCCGGCGAGTACCTGGCGCGGTTTTCCGAAAGCCGAGTGACCCACAAGGCGCGTCAGGTGTTGTGCCGGCTGCTGCCGCAGGGCGAACCCAAGCGCGACACCGTGGCGCAGACGCTGCACCTGTCGCAGCGCACCTTGCAGCGCCGGTTACAGGAAGAGGGCACCAGTTTCCAGGCCTTGCTCGACGATACTCGCCGCGAGATGGCCGAGCAGTACCTGGCCCAGCCCAGCATGACCCTGCTGGAAATTGCCTACCTGTTGGGTTTCGCCGACCCCAGCAACTTTTTCCGCGCGTTCCGCCGCTGGTTTGACGCCACGCCGGGAGAGTACCGGGCACGGTTGACGGGCACGCCTGGGCCGGTCAGTGACGCCAAAACGCCGGAATACACAACACAAACACCGTGATGATCTCCAGTCGGCCCAGCAACATGCCGAACGACAGGATCCACTTGGCGGCGTCGGGCAGCGTCGCGAAGTTGCCCGCCGGGCCAATGGTCTCACCCAGCCCCGGGCCGACGCCGGACACGGTACTGGCTGCGCCTGTCAGCGCGGTCATCCAGTCCACTCCCAGCAGCGAAAGCAGCAGGGCGATGACGCAGATGGTGATGGCAAAGAAGAACGAGAAGGTCAGGATCGACCGCACGATCTCTTCGTCGAGCCGGTGTCCGTTGTACTTCTGCTTGATCACTGCGCGCGGGTGAATCAATTGGTTAAGGTTGGCCTTGAGCAGGATATAGGCGACCTGAAAGCGGAAGATCTTGATCCCGCCAGCGGTCGAGCCTGAGCAACCACCGACAAACCCCAGGTAGAAAAACAGCATCAGCGAGAAATTGCCCCACAGGCTGTAGTCTCCCAGGGCAAATCCGGTCGTGGTGACCACCGAGGTCACGTTCAGCGCCACGTGGCGCAGGGCCTCCAGCCAGTGCAGCTGGGTGGTCCACCAGTACCAGGTGCCGAGCACCAGCCAGGTCACCAGCAACATCCCGAGCAGACCCTGAACCTGCTGATCCTTGATCAAGGCGCGCCGGTTGCCGCGCAGGGTCGCCACGTACAAGGTGAATGGCAGGCTGCCGAGGATCATGATGACGATCGCCACCCAATGCACCGCGGGCTGTGTCCACTTGGCCAGGGACAGGTCGGAGGTCGAGAAGCCCCCGGTGGAAATGGCCGACATCGCATGGTTGATGGCATCGAAGGGGCTCATCCCGGCCCACCAGAAGGCCAGGCTGCCGAGGATGGTGATGCCGACATAGGCTGCAACAATAAGACGCGCCACCATGTGCGAGCGGGGCATGACTTTTTCGGAGCGGTCCGAGGATTCGGTCTGGAACAGGCGCATGCCACCGATGCGCAGCAACGGCAGGATCGCCACTGCCATGCCGATAAAGCCGATGCCGCCGATCCAGTGCAGCAACGAGCGCCACATCAGGATCCCGGGGGACATCTTGTCCAGGCCGTTGAGCACTGTCGACCCGGTGGCGGTGATGCCGGACATGCTTTCGAAGAATGAGTCGGTGTAGCTGATGTGCTGGGTCAGCAGGAACGGCAGCGCGGCGAATATGCACACCACCAGCCAGCTGCTGACGGTCAGCAGGTACATGTCCCGCGGGCGCAGGTGTATGTGTTCGGGCCGACCGGGGATGACCAGCGCCAGGCCGGCGACGAAGGTGATCATGCTGGCCCAGAGGAACGAAGGCAGGTCGCTGGTGCGGTCGAAAATCACCAGCGTGGCCATGGGCACGACCATGGCGATGGCCAGGGTGATCAGAAAGATGCCGATGATGAAACCAATGATCCGTAAGGTCGGCAACGCCATGAAGTCCGCTCGGGCTGAAATAGGGAAGGGCGCCATTCTACCTGCGGGGCAGGGCATGTAAACCGGCATCCCTGCGGCAGTTACCGCTAGAATAGCCAAACATTTTTCATTGGAGGTGGCCGATGCAGGCTCTCGACGCTTTGCTCAACCGTGTTTCCGTTCCCCGACTGCTCGACCCGGCACCGACCGCCGAGCAGCGTGAGGCCCTGTTCGCCGCAGCCATGCGCGCACCGGACCACGGTCATTTGCAGCCTTGGCGGTTTCTGACCATCGAGGGTGCTGCACGGGAGCAGATGGGCGAGCTGCTGGCTGAGGCGGCGAAGCAACAGGACAGCGAAGTGTCTGAAGCCGCGGTGGATAAGGCGCGCAACGGGCCGCTGCGAGCGCCGCTGGTGGTCGTGGTGATCGCGCGATTGCAGGAACACGTGAAGTATCCGAAATCCGAGCAGCTGCTGGCTGCGGGTTGCGCGGCCCATGGCATCCTGCTGGCCGCCTATGCCCAGGGGATTGGCGCGGTGTGGCGCACTGGCGACCTGGCGTATTCGCCCCACGTGGCCAAGGGCTTGGGTTTGGCGGAGGGGGAGGAAGTAATTGCGTTTCTCTACCTGGGCACGCCGCAGAAAGAACCGCGGGTGGCGGAGAAAGTGAACCTTGATGAGTTCGTCAGCGCCTGGCCGGGCAAGCGCTGAACATCGACAGATCGCAGCCCCATTTCAAAGACGGCGCGTTCTGTAGGAGCTGTCGAGTGAAACGAGGCTGCGATCTTTCCGACAACACCGCTATCGCTACGGCTGGACCACGGCCCCTGGCACCAACGGCAATTCGAGACTGGCAATGAACCCGCCTTGCGGATGATTGCTTAGCACCAGACTCCCGCCATGCCGCTCCGCCGCTCGGCGCGCAATCGCCAGACCCAGGCCATGCCCTGCGGCAGTCTGTCCCGGCGCCCGATAAAACGGCTCTCCCAACTGACTCAGATGCACGGCCTCCACGCCGGGGCCGTGATCGCGCACGCTGATCACCATCCGCTCGCCCTGCCGGGTCGCCCGCATTTCTATCGATTGCCCGGGCGGATTGAATCGTTGGGCGTTGCGCAGCAGATTATCCACCGCACGTTCAATCATCGTTGGCCAGCCCTTGAGGCTGAGCGCCGAGTCGGCTTCCAGGCTTACGGGCTGTTCCGGCGAATTCAGCTGGGCATCTTTTTGCAGGGTTTGCAGCAGCGCATGCAGATCAACGTCTTCGGCGCTGGCATTGTCGGCATCGACCCGCGCCAGGACCAGGATTTCGCTGATCAGCGCCTCCAGTCGGTCGCACTCGCGGGTCAGGCGAGGCCAGAGCTTCTGCCGTTCTTCCGGGTTGGCCCGCTCGGCCAGCGCCAGGGCGATACGCAGTCGGGCGAGGGGCGAGCGCAGTTCGTGGGACACATCGCGCAGCAATTGCCGCTGGCTGCCGATCAGGCTTTGCAGGCGCGCACCCATGCGGTTGAAATCATTGGCCAGTACGCCGAATTCGTCGCGGCGATTGGCCAGTTTGACCAGGCTGTTCTGTTGGTAGGTGGTTTGCCCCAGGTCATGCACGGCCCCGCGTAAGCGGCTGAGCGGGCGGGTGATCGACAGGGTCACGAACAGGCTGAACAGGGTGAGTACCACCAGCGCGATGCCTAGCGCACTCAAGGGCCACAGCAGGCTTTCGCGGTGCCAGGAGTCGAGTTCCGGGTGCGGGATGCGGTAGATCAGCAAGTAGGTGTTGCCGGTTTTTTCGCTGGTGTACTCGTCGGTCAGGCGCCGCCAGGGCAGGCGTCGATCACCGTCGTTCTGGCGTGCTTCGAACGCTGCGGCGCGACGCGGGAAAGTGCCGCGAACCACCGGATCGCCGCTCTCGTTAAGCACCTGGACGTCGATATGGTATTGGCGTTTGCGCTGTTCAAGGATGTCTTGCGCGGCTTCTTCGCCCTGGGCTTCGAAGGTTTGCGTCCACTGTTCGGCCAGGGTGTTGAGGCCCGGGTGGCGGCTGAGGATCCATGCGTCCTGGTTGAGCATGTGCCCCAGCAGTATGGAAAGCCCTGCAACCAGAGCGATGGCTAGCCAGAAGCTGGCCAGGATACGCCAGAACAGTGAACGCACAGAAAGTCCTCAGCAGACACGAATTAACACTGTAGGAGCGAGCTTGCTCGCGAAAAACGCAGGTACGACGTGGGCTGTCTGATATCCCGCGTTTTCGTTGACGATTTTCGCGAGCAAGCTCGCTCCTACAAAAAACAGGACCCAACGGTGGGGGCCGTTGGGTCTGTGGTCAGCGTATTATTGCGCTTTTTGCGGTTGCTGCGCTTTCCACGCCTTGAACTCGGCCCATTCGGCGCGACGTTCAGCTTTTTTCTTCTGCATCTCGTCGAATTGCTTCTGCTGATCCGGTTTCAGCAGGGCGCGGACGTCCGCTTCGGCCTTCTTGTGGTTGGCGGCCATTTCATCTTTCATGGCTTTCTGGTCGGCCGGGGAGAGTTTCTCCAGGTACTTGTCGACCACTTGCTTACGCTCGTGCATCTGCTCGCCCATGATCTTGCGGATCTGCTCGCGCTGTTCGCGGCTCAGGTCAAGTTGGCCGTAGGGGCCTTTGCCGTGCATGCCGTGCATCTGACCGCCGTGGCGCGGGCCATCCATCGGACCACCCATCGGGCCGGCGCCTTCAGGCATCGCCATGGCAACGGTCGGCAGGGCGGTGGCGAACATCAGAGCGATAAGAGTCTTGCGCATGGTGAATCTCCTTGTCTCGTTCCCGGTACGTTCCGGATGAGTACAGATTATCGAGACCAAGGTAAGCGGCGGTCAGTGGAGCGTAAAGCCTGTGTAAAGAGCATTTTTGCCCGGCCTGACAAACCAGTTAGCCACCTGATCTCCAGGACTCATGATCTACCGCCCCGCCCCCGAGCCTCCGGCAGATCCTACCGAGAGCGCGATTTATGTCGATCGTAGGGGGCTTCAGAGACTGTAATAGTACCCACGGCTGCGCAACGCAATGATGCGCGGGCGGCCGTCGGGGTGGGGGCCGATCTTTTTGCGCAGGTTGCTCACGTGCATGTCCAGGCTTCGATCGTAAAGGGTCAGTTTGCGGCCCAGGGCGATCTGCGCCAGTTCCTGTTTATCCAGCGGCTCGCCCGGTTGCTTGAGCAGCGCTTCGAGCAGGCGGCTTTCGGAAACCGTGAGGGTGAACTCCTGTTCGTCGATGCTGACCACGCCTCGCGCCGGGCTGAAGCACAGGTCGCCCAGTTCCACCTGGCTGGACACCGCCGCCGGATGACTGCGCCGTAGCACCGCGCGCAGGCGGGCGGTCAGTTCCCGCGGGTCGCAGGGTTTGGCCAGGTAGTCGTCGGCACCCAGTTCCAGCCCAAGAATCCGGTCCAGGGGTTCGCCACGGGCCGAGAGCATCAATACCGGCAGGTCCGGATGATCGCTGCGCAACTGCTTGAGCAACTCCAGCCCGCTGCCGTCCGGCAACATGACGTCCAGCACCACCGCTGCGGGAGAAGTTTCGGTCAGGGCCCGGCGGGCACTCTGGCCATCGTGGCAGGCACGGACCTGAAAGCCTTCCTGGCCCAGCCAACTGCACAGGAGCTCACACAGCTCCTGGTCATCATCAATTAATAACAGCTCGCTCATGAATCACTCAATTTAGCCATTGCCGAGGTTTTTCGACTTGCCCCGATGGCGAAGATACCGCACAGCAGGGCCAACCGCGCAACTCCCGCCTGATTCCAATCGGTTATTGGGCAGGTTGTCGGCAGGTAAACGGGAAGGATGAGCGATTGAGAACACGATGAACCCGGGAAGGTTCATCGTGGGGGACAAACTAAGGCAGGACTTGCTTGAACGGCTTGACCGAAACGTTGGCGTACACGCCCGCGGCGATGTAGGGGTCGGCGTCGGCCCAGGCCTGGGCGGCATTCAGGGAGTCGAACTCGGCGACGATCAGGCTGCCGGTGAACCCTGCAGCGCCCGGATCATTGCTGTCGACCGCCGGGTGCGGCCCGGCCAGTACGATTCGGCCTTCGCCCTTGAGCTGTTGCAGGCGCTCAAGGTGGGCAGGCCGCGCGGCCAGGCGAGCTTCCAGGGAGTTAGCGACGTCTGTGGCAATGATTGCGTAAAGCATGTCAGTCCTCGGTTTTTGGCGTTGTGGTATCGGTGTCGTGCAGGTGGCGCGACAGGTAGATGCCCTGAGCGACCAGGAACAACAATGTCATGCCCAGGCTGCCGAAAACCTTGAAGTCGACCCAGTAGTTCTGGAACGTGAACGCGACAAACAGGTTGGCGGCTCCGCAGAACAGGAAAAAGCCGATCCATGCGATGTTCAGGCGAGTCCAGACCGGGTCTGGCAGGGTCAATGCATGGCCCATGATGCGCTTGATCAGCAGGCGGTCGCCGATGAAATGACTGCCGATGAACGCCAGGGCGAACAACCAGTTGACCACCGGTGCCTTCCATTTCAGGAAGGTTTCGCTATGAAACGCCAGGGTCATGCCCCCGAACACCAGGCAGGCGATAAGGGTCAGCCACTGGCTCTTCTCCAGCTTGCGCTGGCTGATGAACAGGGCGCCGTAGACCACCAGGGAGCTGATGATCAGCATCGCGGTGGCGCTGTAGATCCCGCCTACAGTCAACTCATGGCCGGCGATGTCGACGACCCGTGGATCAAGTTTGTAGACGATGAAAAACAGGAGAAGCGGGATGAAATCGATGAATTGTTTCACAGTGGCAGCCAGAAGCAGGATGTGGCGGCATAATAACAAACATATGGGCGCGCGATAGCGCCAGCTGATTTGAGGTAACACTTCCCCGTGAATGTTGATCTGCACTGCCATAGCACGGCTTCCGATGGCGCCCTGGCGCCGGCGATTCTGGTTGCGCGTGCGTTCGAGAAAGGCGTGCGAGTCCTGGCCTTGACCGATCACGACACCCTTGAAGGGCTGGATGAAGCCCGCACGGCCGCCACGGCGCTGGGCATGCAGTTGGTCAATGGCGTCGAATTGTCCTGCACCTGGGGCGGCGCGACCATTCATGTGCTGGGTTACGGGTTTGATGTAAATGCGCCATCGCTGGTCGAAGCTATCGCCCGGTTGCACGATGGCCGCTGGTTACGGTCCGAGGAAATAAGCCGCAAGCTGGCGCTCAAGGGCATGCCGGGCGCGCTCGAAGGCGCACGGGCCATCCAGCAGGAGTTGGGCGACAGTGGCAACGCGCCGGCCCGTCCGCATTTTGCCGACTGGATGGTGCGCGAAGGTTTCGTCAAGGATCGCGCCGAGGCGTTCCGCAAATGGCTGGGTGCCGGCAAGTTGGGGGACGTCAAGCAGCATTGGCCGACCCTGGAAGAAACGGTCGAAACCCTGCGCGCGGCGAAAGCCTGGGTCAGCCTCGCGCACCCATGGCACTACGATTTCACTCGCAGCAAGCGTCGTCGGCTGATTTCTGACTATATTCAAGCAGGCGGCCACGCCATAGAAGTGGTCAATGGCCATCAGCCCGCCGAACAGGTCGGCAGCCTGGCGATTCTTGCTCGTGAGTTCGGTCTGCTGGTCAGCGCCGGCAGTGATTTCCATGGCCCTGGAGGCTGGTCCGAGATCGGCGAATATCGCCCGCTTCCGGAGGATCTGCCGCCACTTTGGTCTCGATTCAAACATGACCCAATTATTGCCGCCGTCTGAACAGGTAGAGAATGTGAGTCAATTTTTCCAGATTCATCCGGAAAACCCGCAAGCGCGCCTGATCAAACAGGCGGTCGAGATCATCCGCAAAGGCGGGGTGGTGATTTACCCCACGGACTCGTCCTATGCGATTGGTTGCCAGATTGGCGACAAGAATGCGGTTGAGCGTGTGCGTCGCTTGCGTCAATTGGATGAAAAGCACAATTTTGCGCTGATTTGCAGCGATCTTTCGCAATTGGGCCTGTTCGCCAAGATTGATACCGGTACGTTTCGCCTGCTGAAGGCCCATCTTCCGGGCCCCTACACCTTCATTCTCAACGCGACACGGGAAGTCCCGCGGCTGTTGCTGCACCCGAAAAAGCGCACCATCGGCCTGCGTGTGCCGAGTCATCCGATTGCCCTGGCCTTGCTCGCAGAGCTGGGCGAGCCGCTGATGAGCGTGACGCTGATCATGCCGGGTGACACCGATCCCTTGACCGACCCGTACGAAATGCGCCAGCTGCTCGAGCATCAGGTCGACCTGATCATCGACGGCGGCGTCGGCGGGATCAAGGCCTCCACCGTGATCAGTCTTGCCGATGGCGAGCCGGAAGTGATCCGCGTCGGCTGCGGCGACCCTGCGCCGTTCATGGCCGAAGCCTAGATGTCGGCAGTAGAGCCCGTCGACACTCAGGCCGGCGCCCAACAGGAGCTGCCTTTCGCCATGGTCTATGGCCAGGCGGTAATGGAAATGCCGCTGGACCTGTACATTCCGCCGGATGCTCTCGAGGTGTTTCTCGAAGCCTTTGAAGGCCCCCTCGATTTGCTGCTGTACCTGATCCGCAAACAGAACATCAACATTCTCGACATTCCGGTGGCGGAAATTACCCGCCAGTACATGGGCTATGTCGAGTTGATGCAGTCGGTGCGCCTGGAGCTGGCGGCCGAATACCTGGTGATGGCCGCGATGCTGGCCGAGATCAAGTCGCGGATGCTCTTGCCTCGGGCGGAGTCGATCGAGGCCGAGGAAGACGATCCCCGCGCCGAACTGATCCGGCGCCTGCAGGAGTACGAACGGTTCAAGGCCGCAGCCGAAGGCATCGATGGCCTGAGCCGGGTTGGCCGTGATGTCGTGGTGCCCAGGCTTGATGCCCCCGAGGCGCGGGCGCGCAAGCTGGTGCCGGACGTCAGCCTGGCGGAGTTGCTGATGTCCATGGCCGAGGTGCTGCGCCGGGGCGATATGTTCGAAAGTCACCAGGTCAGTCGCGAAGCCTTGTCCACCCGCGAGCGCATGAGCGATGTACTGGAAAGGCTCAAGGGCGGCGGGTTCGTGCCCTTCGTCGAGCTGTTCACCGCCGAGGAAGGGCGCCTGGGGGTGGTGGTGACCTTTATGGCGATCCTCGAACTGGTCAAGGAATCCCTGGTCGAGCTGGTGCAGAATGAGCCGTTCGCGCCGATCCACGTGCGGGCCCGAGCCGAATAACGAGTTGAATCATGAACCTGACTGAACCCCGCGAGCTGGCACCACTGCTTGAAGCCTTCCTGTTGGCCTCGGGAAAGCCGCAATCGCTTGAACGCCTGTTCGAACTCTTCGAAGAGGCCGAGCGCCCGGAGCCACCGGTCTTCAAGAAGGCCCTGACGATTCTGGCCAAGTCCTGTGATGGTCGTGCCTTCGAACTCAAGGAGGTCGCCTCCGGCTATCGCCTGCAAATCCGCGAAAAATTCTCGCCGTGGGTCGGGCGCCTGTGGGAAGAGCGCCCGCAGCGCTATTCCCGCGCCATGCTCGAAACCATGGCGTTGATCGCCTATCGCCAGCCAATCACCCGGGGTGAAATCGAGGACGTGCGGGGTGTGGCGGTCAACAGCCACATCGTCAAGACCCTGCTTGAGCGCGAGTGGATCCGCATCGTCGGCTACCGTGACGTGCCCGGCAAACCGGCGATGTTCGCCACCACCAAGGCGTTTCTCGACCATTTCAACCTGAAGAATCTGGACGATCTGCCACCCTTGGCAGAGCTGCGCGAGCTGGAGCCCGACCCGGTGCTCGACTTCGACGACGCCCCCGTACCTGCCAGCCTGCAAGAGCTGGCCGACGCCAGTGCCGAACCGGAGGAGCCCAAGGAGGAAACCAGTTTCCATACCTTGCTGCTGGAGCTGGACACCATGGAGGAGGGGCTCAAGACCGATTTCGACGATCTGTTGCGCGATGGTGCGGTGACCCAAAGTGATGAGTTTCAGGATCAGCCTGAATCTGAATCCGAGATTGAGCCTGAGATGGAAGTTGAGGTTGAGGTTGAGCCAGAACCTGCGATTGAAGTTGAACTTCACGCCGAGCCTGACGCCACACTCGAAGAGGAACCGGGCGACGATGTGCTTGGCGTTGCCGAAGCTCGCGAAAAACTACTGGCCGCCGTCGCTGCCCTCGAACAGCACAAACCGGAGCCCGAATCTGAGTTGAGTGACGAGGAAGCCGAAGCCCGCGCTCTGGCCGAAGCCATCGAAGCTGAACGCCGCGAATTCGAAGACTGAGGTGCTGCCAAAAGATCGCAGCCTTCGGCAGCTACAGGACCGCGTTTGCCACCGGTATCAATTTGTACCCGGTCATGTAGGAGCTGCCGCAGGCTGCGATCTTTTGACTTTAATTTTTGAGGCCTCAAGTGAGCTCAACCAAAGACCCCTGCATCAGCGTCTGCAAATTCACCGACGACATCTGCATCGGCTGCGGCCGCAGCAAGCGCGAGATCAAGTCGTGGAAGAAGCTCGACAAGGTCGACAAGCGCACCGTGCTCGCCGAAGCCGCGTTACGCCTGATCGCGCTCGGCCCTACCGCTCGGCGCAAAAGCAAATAACCTGGTCTGCCTGCGCTAGTCTCTGATGCGTAAATCCGCGCATGCGCGTATGATTCGCGACCCTTCGGCGATCCCTTCGCCCAAGTACCAGATAGACAACGCTTCAGGACGCCTTATCAGCGCTTCCTGAACAGACCACACCGGGAGGTGCCCAGATGAGTATCAACGACCAGAAAGACGACCAGGAAATCGGCCCAGCAGGCGAAAAACTGCAGAAGGTCCTCGCCCGTATCGGCGTAGGCTCGCGCCGTGACGTGGAAGCCTGGATCAGCCATGGCCGCATCAAGGTCAATGGCAAAGACGCCACCCTTGGTCAGCGCGTCGACCTGCATGACGCCATCACCATCGATGGCAAGGTGATCAAGCGCGAAGAGGCCGCCGAGTCGGTTCGCCGCGTGATCATGTACAACAAGCCCGACGGTGAAATCTGCACCCGCAACGACCCGGAAGGCCGTCCAACCGTTTTCGACAAGATGCCGCGCCCGAAAGAAGGTCGCTGGATCAATATCGGCCGCCTGGACATCAACACTACCGGTCTGCTGATGTTCACCACCGACGGTGAGCTGGCCAACCGCCTGATGCATCCTTCCTACGAGATGGACCGTGAATACGCGGTACGTGTGCGTGGCGAAGTGGATGACGAGATGATCGAGCGCTTGAAAGCCGGGGTTGTCCTCGAAGACGGCCCGGCCAAGTTCACTGACATCAAGCAGGCGCCAGGTGGCGAAGGCTTCAACCACTGGTACCACTGCGTGGTGATGGAAGGTCGTAACCGCGAAGTTCGTCGTCTGTGGGAATCCCAGGGCCTGGTGGTCAGCCGCCTGAAACGCGTGCGTTTCGGTCCGGTGTTCCTCAACTCCGACCTGCCGATGGGTCGCTGGCGCGAAATGAGTCAGTACGAAGTCGACATCCTCAGTGCCGAGGTTGGCCTGACGCCTGTGGCCATGCCGCAGATGAACGCCAAGAGCAAGGACAAGCTCGAGCGGATGCAGCGCAAGTCGTCGCGTCCGATGGGCACCACCGAGCGTGTACGGACCCTGCGTCCAGCCGCCGGTGCTCCAGCTGCCAACCCGCGTCCGGCCCGTGAGCCGCACATCGAAGGCGAACGTCCGGCCCGCAAGCCGGCGGCTCCTCGCGCCGATGGCGAGCGCGGTCCACGCACGCCGCGTCCGGCCAATGGCCGTACCGAGCGCGGTGAAGGCCGTGGCGCGCCAGCCGGTGGTCGCAGTGATCGCGGCGCTCCCGCCGGTCGCGGTACGCCAGTGGCGGATCGTCCAGCGGACACCAAGCGTCCAGCCAAGCCAGCCGCGAAAAAGCGTCCGGGCATTGTCCTGGTCGACAAGGATGCGCCATCAGGCAAGCGCCGTGGCGCGCCGGCCGGTTCGGGTCAGCGTCCGGGCTTCGGGCGTCGCAAGCCGGAGTGAAGCAGCGGTAAGCTTCAAGCGGTAAGCCGTCAGTGAAAAGCGCCATCCTTCGGGGTGGCGTTTTTTTTTGTCTGGCTCAAATGCTGCGGCGCCTGGCAGTCCGCCTTCGCGAGCACGTCGCACCGTCGCTCCCACAGGGTGCTGGAGGTAGACGCAGCATTTGTGTTCGGCGGATATGCCTGTGGGAGCCGGGCTTGCCCGCGATGGCACCGGCGAAGACACCAAAGCATGTCGATTGGAAATCCGTCGTTACACGCTGTAACGAGATCTTGACGAATTACCCAGTGCTTCAGCTACTTCCCGCCGGGTGTAAGGAAATCCTTCCGCTAGCCCAGACCTTATGGATTCCCAAGCCCTCTATCGCGCTTGTTTCAACCTCCATAGCAGGATCAGATGCGCCCCATGCCTGCCGTGCAGGTGAATAAAAACAAGGAGGCGCAATGAACGCCGTGACCCAACTCCACCTCTCTCCGAGGGGCGATTTTCCTGTCGTCCCCGTCGATGACCTGCAAAGGTCTGAATCAGTTTTTGCAGCCGTCCGGCACTGCCGGGGCGGACACAGGCAATCCCGGCAAATGACACGCTGATCCAGCGGGTCTGGCAGCAGGGGGTTACAGGTGTACAATGCGCCGCGTTTTAACTGTGACTTCCTGCGCACCAGCGCAAACCTCAGGGCTATCCGCCTTGTTAACTCCGTTGCGCCACAAGCGCGTCGGGTTCGATTTCGTCACAGATAAAAACAAACAGGTGACGCATGAACGTTGTAAATACGCTGAACTCCTGGTGCTTGCGCTGGGGTTTGATCGGCGCTGCTTGAAATCGCAACCCGAGCAGCACGTCTACTGAACATCATCAAACCTTGCGTGAGACCCTTTTCATGAGTGGACAAAACTCGCATTCAGGCGAGCTGAAACGCGGCCTGAAAAATCGCCATATTCAACTGATCGCCCTCGGTGGGGCGATCGGTACCGGACTGTTCCTCGGCTCGGCCGGGGTGCTTAAATCCGCCGGCCCTTCGATGATCCTCGGCTACGCCATCTGCGGCTTCATCGCATTCATGATCATGCGCCAGCTTGGCGAAATGATCGTCGAAGAGCCGGTTGCCGGTTCGTTCAGCCACTTTGCGCACAAATACTGGGGTGGTTTCGCCGGCTTCCTGTCGGGCTGGAACTGCTGGATCCTGTACATCCTGGTGGGCATGTCGGAGCTGACTGCCGTCGGCAAGTACATCCACTATTGGGCGCCGGACATCCCTACCTGGGTCTCGGCGGCCGGTTTCTTCGTCCTGATCAACCTGATCAACCTGGCCAACGTCAAGGTGTTCGGCGAGGCAGAGTTCTGGTTCGCGATCATCAAGGTCGTGGCGATCGTCGGCATGATTGCCCTGGGCAGCTACCTGCTGGTCAGCGGCAACGGCGGGCCGCAGGCGTCGGTGAGCAACCTGTGGTCCCACGGCGGCTTCTTCCCCAATGGTGTCAGCGGGCTGGTGATGGCCATGGCGATCATCATGTTCTCCTTCGGCGGCCTGGAAATGCTTGGCTTCACCGCAGCAGAAGCAGACAAGCCGAAAACCGTGATCCCGAAAGCCATCAACCAGGTGATCTACCGGATCCTGATTTTCTACATCGGTGCATTGGTCATCCTGCTGTCGCTGACCCCATGGGACAGCCTGCTGGAAACCCTGAACGCCTCCGGCGATTCCTATAGCGGCAGCCCGTTCGTGCAAGTGTTCTCGATGCTGGGCAGCAACACGGCGGCGCACATCCTCAACTTCGTGGTGTTGACGGCGGCATTGTCGGTGTACAACAGCGGCACCTACTGCAACAGCCGCATGCTGCTGGGCATGGCCGAGCAGGGCGATGCCCCGAAAGCCCTGGCGAAGATCGACAAGCGCGGCGTGCCGGTGCGTTCGATCCTGGCCTCGGCGGCGGTCACGCTGATCGCGGTGTTGCTCAACTACCTGATTCCTCACAGCGCGCTTGAGCTGCTGATGTCGCTGGTGGTAGCCACCCTGGTGATCAACTGGGCGATGATCAGCTTCTCGCACTTCAAGTTTCGCCAGCACATGAACAAAACCAGCCAGACACCGCTGTTCAAGGCGCTGTGGTACCCGTACGGCAACTACATCTGCCTGGCGTTCGTGGTGTTTATCCTTGGCGTGATGCTGTTGATCCCGGGCATCCAGGTCTCGGTGTACGCGATCCCTGTATGGCTTGCCTTCATGTGGATCTGCTATGGCATCAAGAACAAGCGCAGCGCACGGCATGCCTTGCAGCCTGCCGTGAAGTAACGCGGTACGCAGAAACCACAAACCCGGCCATGTGCCGGGTTTTTTTGCAGGTGAGCAGCATAATCTGTGGGAGCTCGCTCCCACAGGGTATCCTGCACCTTCTGAATACGGACACTTTTACCATGCTGGAGATTTCCAACAACGTGCACCTGCCGGATGCCGAGATCGAGCTGACGGCCATTCGCGCCCAGGGCGCCGGCGGGCAGAACGTCAACAAGGTCTCCAGCGCCATGCACCTGCGCTTCGACATCCCCGCGTCTTCATTGCCCGAGTTCTACAAGGAGCGGCTGCTGGCGCTGCGCGACAGTCGCATCACCAGCGATGGCGTGCTCATCATCAAGGCCCAACAGTACCGCACGCAGGAAGCCAATCGCGCCGATGCGTTGGAGCGCCTTGTCGAGCTGATCCAGAGCGCCACCAAGGTCGAAAAGAAGCGCCGCCCGACCAAGCCGACCCTTGGCTCGAAAAAACGTCGCCTCGAGTCCAAGACCAAACGCGGCAGCATCAAGGCCGGGCGCGGCAAGGTCGACTTCTAGCGGGCGTCCCGTTGATCCCGGTACTTCGGCGCCTGGCTGTACAAATAGATGCTCAGGGCCAGACCGCCAAGGGCGGCAAGCGCGGCGAACAGGAAGATCGAGGCAAAGCCGAACCCTGCGGCGATGGCACCGGCCAATGGCCCGGTGATCCCCAGTGACAGGTCGATAAACAACGAATAAGCGCCCACTGCTGCCCCGCGGCTCGAAGCCGGCACCAGGTTCACGGCTTCCACGCCCAGCGCCGGGAACACCAGGGAGAAGCCAAATCCGCTAAGCGCTGCGCCGGCCAGGGCCCAGTGTGCATCCGGTGCCAGCCACAGCAGCAATAAGCCCAGGGTTTCCACCGACAGGCAGGCGATCGCCACGCGAAAGCCCCCGAGGCGGTTGATCAGGTTGCCGAACAGCAGGCGCGCGCCAATGAAGCTGGCGCCGAACAGGCTCAGGCACAGCACGGCGTTGTTCCAGTTTTGCGTGGCGTAATACAGGGTAATGAAGGTGGCGATGGTGCCAAACCCGATGGAGCCCAACGCCAGGCCACAGCCATGGGGCAGCACTCGCCCCAGCACGTGCATGAACGGCAAGCGCTCGCCGATCACGATCGGCGCGGCGGTCTTTGGCCATGCCAGGGCCAGGCCGATCACCGCCAGCAGCACGATACTCACGCCCATGCTCCACAAGCCCAACTCCCTCACCAGCAGCACACCCAGCGGCGCGCCGACAGCCAGTGCGCCGTAGCTGGCGATGCCGTTCCAGGAGATGACTTTGGCGGTATTCGCCGCACCGACCCGGCCGATGCCCCAGCCGATCGAACCGGAGCCGACCAGGCTTTCGGCGCTGCCGAGCACCAGGCGGCCAATCAACAGGCTGATCAGGCTCACCATCGGCAGGTTTTGGGTCCAGGCTGAAATCAGCATGAACACGCCGCTCAGGCCGCAGCCGGCAAGGCCGTACATGACTGCCAGCTTGCTGCCCTTGTTGTCGATGATCTTGCCGGCGTAGGGTCGGCTGAGCAGGGTGGCCAGGTATTGCACGCTGATCACCAGCCCGGCGATCACGGCACCAAAGCCCAGGTCGCTGTGGACATAGCCCGGCAGTACCGCCAGGGGAATGCCGATGTTCAGGTAGCCGATGAAGGTGAAGAGGACGATGGAGACAACTTGCAGCGTGACCGCCAGGGGGCGCTGGTTTTCAGACATGGGTAAAGGTCCACGGCAAAGCAGGATAGATAGGCTGCTTATGATAGCGGTGGGAGGGCGCGCAGGTCGTGAAAAAGTAAAACTATTTGCCGGGCGGGGTTGAGTTGGTCGTGTCCGGGGCAACCAGTTGCGTCGTGACCAAGGCGGCCAGGGCGTTTTCCTGGGTGCCGAAACGGGCGAGCAGGGCAGCCTGTTTTTCGGCGGAGAGGCGATTCCAGATAGCGATCATTTTCTCGGCGGTGCCGATCAGGACGCTGGCCTGGTTCTCGTTAAAGTCGTCGTTCATGCGCGGCTCAGGGTTCAGGCGGTGTGGAAAGCGCATGTTAGCGCTTTCCACACGGTCTGGCATTGCGGGTGTCTCAGTCTTCGCTGTCAGCCTTGCGACTGTCAGATGCTTCTTTCGGCTCGGGCTGTTGGGCGCCGGCTTGCTGCGTGGTTGTCTGCTCAGTTTCGTGCAGGCTTGGGAAGGGGAGATTAGGGATCTCGTGCATGTTTCGCGCTCCTCGCAAAGTCTGTTGATAGATCTGGTAGATCCGCGCTTTTACAAAGCCTGGGCAGGATACAGCAGGAGAAATGACAATTAGAGTTTTATCTGGGATTTCTGCGACAGATGGCCGCAGGGGGGCGCTCGATCTTGCGATGATTAACTGCAGGAGCTGCGTAAGAGCTGCGTAGGAGCTGCCGAGCCTGCGAGGCTGCGATCTTTTGACGTTGCCCTTCAAAATCAAAAGATCGCAGCCTCGCAGGCTCGACAGCTCCTACAGGGTTGTTTTGCAAACAGGGCTATTTGCAACCAGGGTTACTTGCAGACCTCGGCGATGGCCTCGGCCAGCAGGTCCAGGCGCGTTGCATCGATGCCGGCCACGTTCGCCCGGCCGGTGCCGACCATATAGACGCTGTGGTGGTCACGAAGATTTTTCACCTGCTCCGGCGACAGGCCGGTATAGGAGAACATTCCGCGCTGAACGCCGATGTGGGCAAAACGCTCGCGCAAACCGTGAGGCTCAAGCGCCTCTACCAAACCGCTGCGTAACTGCGCAATGCGCAGGCGCATGGCTTCCACTTCGTCGGCCCACAAGCTTTTCAACTCAGGGTCGCCAAGGATGGTCGCCACCACTGCAGCGCCATGATCCGGCGGTGTCGACCACAGGTTGCGGGCAATGTTGGCCAGTTGGCTGCGTATGTCCACCAGCTTGTCAGCGCTCTGGGCGCAAACAATCAGCGCGCCGGTGCGATCGCGGTACAGGCCGAAGTTCTTCGAGCAGGAACTGGTGATCAGCACTTCCGGCAACTCGGCGGCGAACAGTCGGGTTGACCAGGCATCCTGCTCCAGGCCATCACCAAAACCCTGGTAGGCGAAGTCGATCAGCGGCAGCAGGTCGCGGCTGCGCACGATGTCCAGCACCCGCCGCCAGTCGTCATGGGACAGATCAAAACCGGTCGGGTTGTGGCAGCAGGCGTGCAACAGCACTACGTCGCCCTTGGGCACTTCACGTAGTACCGCCAGCATGGCCTCGACGTCGAGACGGTTATCGCTGCCCACGTACGGGTAATGGCTGACCTTCACCCCGGCTGCCGCGAAAATCGTTTCATGGATCGGCCAGGTCGGGTTGCTCAGCCACACGCCACGGCCCGGCAGGCACTGGGCAATGAAGTCGGCGCTGAGGCGCAATGCCCCGGTGCCGCCTGGGGTCTGCGTGGCCCCCGCGCGCTGCCCGGCGATCAGCGGGGAGTCGGCGCCCAGCACCAGCTCGTTGATCACCTTGCCAAACGCCGGCTCGCCATGACCACCGATATAGGTCTTGGTGGATTGCTTGTCAACCAGTCGCGCCTCGGCGAGTTTCACCGCTTGCGGGATTGGCGTCAGGCCGTGGGCGTCTTTATAGACGCCCACCCCGAGGTCGAATTTGCGCGGGTTGGGATCCTGCGCATACGCCTCCATCAACCCCAGGATCGGATCGCCAGGCACCCGGCCGATCGAGTCGAAATGCATTATTTGCGGCCCTCGGCGTCCTTGGCCACTTCGTCGGTGCGCGCGGCCATGATGAAGTCGTTGCGATGCAGGCCCTTGATGGAGTGGCTCCACCAGGTCACGGTGACTTTGCCCCACTCGGTGAGCAGGCCCGGGTGGTGACCCTCCGCCTCGGAGATTTCACCGACCGCGTTGGTGAACGCCAGCGCATGCTTGAAATTCTTGAACAGGAAGACTTTTTCCAGCTGCATGATGCTGTCGCGAACTTCGATGTTCCAGTCCGGGATCTGCTTGAGCAATACCGGCAATTCTTCGTCGCTGACCTGAGGTGCGCCGGCTTGGCAGGCTTCGCAGTGGGCTTGGTTCAGAGCGTTCATGGTGTATTCCTGAATTCGATTCTTGTTGGAAATTACTATCTTTGCGCGCAAGTCGCGAGCGGGATCTGCTCAGGCCGCTTTTGGCTTGGGCGGAAATTTTGGTGCGTGCAAGCCCATCTGCATGCCTTGCTTGACCATGCCCATAATGTCCTCGTGGGCCAGGTCGAACAGGCGCTTGAGGTTGGGCAGCACGAAGTACAGGGGCTGCAGGATGTCGATGCGGTAAGGCGTGCGCATGCATTCCAGCGGGTCGAAGGCTTGATGTTCAGGCTCATCGGACAGGCAGTAGACGGTTTCTTTCGGTGAAGAAAGGATACCGCCGCCGTAGATGCGCTGGCCCTGGGGCGTGTCGACCAGGCCGAACTCGATGGTCATCCAGTACAGGCGCGCCAGGTACACCCGTTCTTCCTTGGTCGCCTGCAGGCCAAGCTTGCCGTAGGTGTGGGTGAATTCGGCGAACCAGGGGTTGGTCAGCAGCGGGCAGTGGCCAAATATCTCGTGGAAAATATCCGGCTCTTGCAGGTAGTCCAGCTCTTCGCGAGTGCGAATGAAAGTGGCCACCGGGAACTGCTTGTTGGCGAGCAATTCGAAGAAAGTCTGGAAGGGAATCAGCGCTGGCACCCGGGCCACCTGCCAGCCGGTGGTTTCACCGAGCACCTTGTTGATCTCGCCCAGTTGCGGGATGCGGTCGTGGGGCAGACCGAGTTTTTCGATACCGTCCAGGTATTCCTGGCACGCACGACCCTCGATCACTTTCAGTTGGCGAGTGATCAGCGTGTTCCACACCGCGTGTTCTTCGGCGGGGTAATCGATAAAACCTTGCGCATCGGGCTCACGAGCCACGTATTGCGTCTGCTTCATGCTTGCTCTCCTGCTAGGGGAAATTCGTTCTTGTTATGTCCAGCTATGGACTTACAAATACCCCAGGATTTTCGGATGTGCAGCCCCGTGCGCGAGGTGTAGAGAGCAAAAACCAGTGCTTTTCGTAAACTTTTCGTTACGCAATGGCAGTTGTGTCGTGGCTGTTGAGTTTTCTGGTTTGAAAAGCGCCGTGGGTGTCACATAATCTTTACGACTATCTGAGCGTCGCAGCAAAAAACCGCTCCTGCGGCCACCGCAATCCCCCTGTGGGAGCGGGTCGAGCTTGGCATGATTTCCTTAACCGCTTTTTGAGCCTTTATATGCGTATCAAAGTCCACTGCCAGAACCGCATCGGCATCCTGCGCGACATCCTCAACCTGCTGGTGGAGTACGGGATCAACGTCGCGCGTGGCGAAGTCGGGGGTGAGCACGGTAATGCGATCTACCTGCACTGCCCGAACCTCATCAACCTGCAGTTCCAGGCGCTGCGGGCGAAGTTCGAATCGATCCCCGGGGTGTTTGGCGTCAAGCGCGTAGGGCTGATGCCCAGCGAGCGCCGGCACATGGAGCTCAATGCGCTGCTCGGCGCGCTGGAGTTTCCGGTGCTGTCGATCGATATGGGCGGTTCGATCGTCGCGGCCAACCGGGCCGCCGCACAGCTGCTCGGTGTGCGGGTGGACGAGGTGCCGGGCATCCCGTTGTCCCGTTACGCCGAGGATTTCGACCTGCCGGAACTGGTACGTGCCAACAAGTCGCGGATCAACGGGCTGCGGGTCAAGGTCAAGGGCGACGTGTTCCTGGCCGACATCGCGCCATTGCAATCGGAGCATGACGACAGCGAGGCCATGGCCGGCGCGGTATTGACGCTGCATCGCGCGGATCGGGTAGGTGAACGCATCTACAACGTGCGCAAGCAGGAACTGCGGGGGTTCGACAGCATTTTCCAGAGCTCGAAGGTGATGGCCGCCGTGGTCCGCGAAGCCCGGCGCATGGCGCCCCTGGACGCACCGTTGTTGATAGAAGGCGAAACCGGCACCGGCAAGGAGTTGCTGGCGCGGGCCTGCCACCTGGCAAGTCCCCGCGGCCAGTCGCCGTTGATGGCGCTCAACTGTGCGGGGCTGCCGGAGTCCATGGCCGAGACCGAATTGTTCGGCTACGGCCCTGGCGCATTCGAAGGCGCCCGTGCCGAAGGCAAGCTCGGGCTGCTGGAGCTGACTGCCGGCGGTACGCTGTTTCTCGATGGTGTCGGTGAAATGAGCCCGCGCTTGCAGGTGAAATTGCTGCGCTTCCTGCAGGACGGATGCTTTCGTCGGGTAGGCAGTGATGAAGAGGTGTACCTCGATGTGCGGGTGATCTGTGCGACCCAGGTCGACCTGTCGGAGCTGTGCGCTCGCGGGGAGTTCCGCCAGGATCTGTACCACCGCCTGAACGTCTTGTCGTTGCACATCCCGCCACTGCGCGAATGCCTGGACGGCTTGACGCCCCTGGTCGAGCACTTCCTGGACCAGGCCAGCCGGCAGATCGGTTGTCCGCTGCCGAAACTGGCGCCGGCGGCGATGGAGCGGCTCAGTCATTACCATTGGCCGGGCAACGTTCGGCAATTGGAGAATGTACTGTTCCAGGCGGTGTCCTTGTGCGAAGGCGGCACGGTCAAGGCCGAGCACATCCGCCTGCCGGACTACGGCGTGCGTCAGCCGCTTGGCGATTTTTCTCTGGAAGGCGGGCTGGACGAGATTGTCGGGCGCTTCGAGAAGGCGGTGCTGGAGCGTCTGTATTCAGAACATCCGAGCAGCCGGCAGTTGGGTAAACGCCTGGGGGTTTCGCATACCACCATTGCCAACAAGCTGCGTGAGTATGAGGTGGGCAAGGACAGCAGCACTTAAAGTCAAAAGATCGCAGCCTCGTTTCACTCGGCAGCCCCTACGGGGATCAGGTATTCATGTAGGAGCTGCCGAGTGAAACGAGGCTGCGATCTTTCGCTCTATTGCCGCGAAGCGGCACAACACCGCCGGTTTTTCGACTTCACCCCATTCCTTCACTCCTCTCCAAACCCCTCAAGCCCCCTGTTTGCCGGGCCCCGCGCCGCCAGAAAATAGTTGGTCTGCAAATTGCTTATGGCTCAGCAGTACAGCGGTGGGCGGCAAACGTCCGGCATGCAGAGGAAAGAGTGTGGATAAGTACCTTTATGTAGCTATGACCGGCGCCAGCCAGAATGCACTGGCGCAGAAGGCTCATGCGAACAACCTCGCGAACATCTCCACCAACGGTTTCCAGAAAGACCTGGAGCAGGCGCGCTCGATGCCGGTGTTTGGTGACAGCTTTCCGGCGCGTGCGTTTGCCATGTCCGAGCGTCCGGCCACCGACTTCTCCGCAGGTTCGCTGGTGGAAACCGGCCGCGACCTCGACGTTGCCGTACAGGGCAATGGCTGGATTGCCGTGCAGAACCCCGATGGCGGTGAAAGCTATGTGCGCACCGGCAGCCTCAACGTCGACGCCCTGGGCGTATTGCGCGCCGGCAATGGTATGCCGGTGATGGGCAATGGCGGGCCGATTGCCGTGCCGCCCGAGCAACAGATCGAGGTGGGCGAGGATGGCACCATCAGCATTCGGGCGATGGGCGAAGGCCCGCGCGTGATGGCCGAAGTCGACCGCATCAAGCTGGTCAACCCTGACTTCCGGAACATGACCAAAGGCCTGGACGGTTCGATCCACACCAAGGACGGTCAGCCGGCGCAGGCGGATGCCAACGTCAAGCTGGTGTCCGGTTTCCTCGAGTCGAGCAACGTCAACGCCGTGGAAGAAATGACCTCGGTGCTGGCCCTGGCCAAGCAGTTCGAATTGCACATCAAGATGATGAACACCGCCAAAGAAGACGACCAGGCCATGGCTCGGGTCTTGCAGATCAGCTAATTACCAGAACGTCGCGCCGTAAAACAGGCGCACGAGGAGAATCGAATGCTTCCGGCTCTATGGGTTGCCAAAACCGGTCTGTCCGCCCAGGACACCAACCTGACCACCATTTCCAACAACCTGGCGAACGTGTCGACCACGGGTTTTAAACGTGATCGCGCCGAGTTCCAGGACCTGCTGTATCAGATCAAGCGTCAGCCTGGCGCCCAGTCGACCCAGGACAGCGAATTGCCGTCGGGTCTGCAAGTGGGTACTGGTGTGCGCATCGTCGGCACCCAGAAAAACTTCACCGCCGGCAGCCTGCAAACCACCGAGCAGCCGCTGGACATGGCCATCGACGGTCGCGGTTTCTTCCAGATCCTGCAGCCGGATGGCACCACGTCCTACACCCGTGACGGTACTTTCCACCTGGACTCCAACGGCCAGATCGTCAATGCCAGCGGCTTCGCCCTGGAGCCGGCCATTGTCATCCCGAACGACGCCCAGACCTTCACGGTCGGCCGTGACGGTACCGTGTCGGTCACCGTTCCCGGCAACGCCGCTTCCCAGGTGATCGGCAACCTGCAGACCGCCGACTTCATCAACCCGGCCGGCCTGCAAGCCGTGGGCAACAACCTGTTCCTGGAAACGGCCGCCAGCGGCGCGCCGCAGGTTGGCACCCCGGGCCTCGCCGGTTTTGGTACCACGCTGCAGAACACCCTGGAAACCTCCAACGTCAGCACCGTTGAGGAGATGGTCAACATGATCACCACCCAGCGCGCCTACGAGATGAACTCCAAGGTGATCTCCACCGCCGACCAGATGCTCTCGTTCGTAACGCAGAATCTGTAATCAAGAATATGGGGCGGCCACGCGGTCGCCTGCAACACCGTGAGGTAGGGTCATGAATCGCTTCGTATCTGTTCTGGCACTGAGTGGCATCACCGCACTCGCGGGCTGTGTCGCGCCTGCGCCGCGGCCCAATGACCCTTACTACGCCCCGGTGTTGCCGCGCACACCACTGCCGGCTGCCGCCAACAATGGCTCGATCTACCAGGCCGGCTTCGAACAGAACCTGTACAGCGACCGCAAGGCGTATCGCGTCGGTGACATCATCACCATCACGCTGAACGAGCGCACCCAGGCCAGCAAGAACGCCAACTCCCAGGTGGGCAAGACCAGCAAGACCGACATCGGCCTGAGCTCATTTTTCGGTGGTGGCCTGAACACCAACAACCCGGTCGGTGGCGGTGACCTGAGCCTGGACGTCGGTTATTCCGGCGACCGTGCGACCAAGGGCGACAGCAAGTCCGGGCAGAGCAACAGCCTGACCGGCTCCATCACCGTGACCGTCGCCGACGTATTGCCCAACGGCATCATCGCCGTACGCGGCGAGAAGTGGCTGACCCTCAACACCGGCGATGAGCTGGTGCGCATCGCCGGCATGGTCCGCGCCGATGACATCGCCACCGACAACACCGTGTCGTCGACCCGGGTTGCCGATGCACGTATTACCTACTCGGGCACCGGTGCCTTTGCCGATGCGAGTCAGCCAGGCTGGTTCGACCGTTTCTTCCTCAGCCCGCTGTTTCCTTTCTAGGTGGCTATCAAGTTGAGCATGTTGAACTTCAAACGCCTGATGGTGGCCGCCCTGATGCTCTCGGCTGCGTTCAGCGCGCAAGCCGAGCGGCTCAAGGACATCGCCAGTATTTCTGGCGTGCGTTCCAACCAACTGATCGGCTACGGCCTGGTGGTCGGGCTTAGCGGCACCGGCGACCAGACGACGCAGACCCCGTTCACCCTGCAGACCTTCAACAACATGCTCTCGCAGTTCGGCATCAAGGTGCCGCCGGGTTCGGGCAACGTGCAGTTGAAAAACGTCGCGGCCGTGTCGATCAGTGCCGACTTGCCGGCGTTCGCCAAGCCGGGTCAGCAGATTGACATCACCGTAGCGTCCATCGGCAACTCCAAGAGCCTGCGCGGCGGTACCTTGCTGCTGACGCCGCTCAAAGGTATTGACGGTAACGTCTACGCGATCGCCCAGGGTAACCTGGTGGTCGGCGGTTTTGATGCCGAGGGCCGCGACGGTTCGAAGATCACCGTCAACGTCCCGTCGGCGGGGCGCATTCCCGGTGGTGCATCGGTCGAGCGGGCGGTGCCGAGTGGTTTCAACCAGGGCAACAGCCTGACCCTGAACCTCAACCGTTCGGACTTCACCACCGCCAAGCGCATCGTCGACAAGATCAACAACATGCTCGGCCCGGGCGTGGCCCAGGCCATCGACGGCGGCTCGATCCGCGTCAGTGCGCCACTGGACCCGAGCCAGCGCGTGGACTACCTGTCGATCATCGAGAACCTCGAAGTCGATCCGGGCCAGGCGGTGGCCAAAGTCATCATCAACTCGCGCACCGGCACCATCGTGATCGGCCAGAACGTGAAAGTGTCCCCGGCCGCCGTGACCCACGGCAGCCTGACCGTGACCATCACCGAAGACCCGATCGTCAGCCAGCCGGGCCCGCTGTCCAATGGCCAGACGGCCGTGGTGCCACGCTCGCGGGTCAACGCCCAGCAGGAAGCCAAGCCGATGTTCAAGTTCGGCCCGGGCACCACCCTCGACGAAATCGTGCGAGCGGTGAACCAGGTCGGCGCCGCACCGGGTGACTTGATGGCCATCCTCGAAGCACTGAAACAGGCCGGCGCACTGCAAGCCGACCTGATCGTGATCTGAGGACTGCGCCCATGGATATGTACAAGAGCGGTGTGGTCAGCAGCAGCGATTCGGGGTCCTACTCGGACTTGAATCGCCTCAACCAGCTCAAGGTCGGCGACAAGAACAGCGACGCGAACATGCGCAAAGTGGCGCAGGAATTCGAGTCGCTGTTCCTCGGTGAAATGCTCAAGTCCATGCGCTCGGCCACCAATGCGCTGGGCCAGGACAACCCGCTCAACACCGCCGAAGCCAAGCAGTACCAGGAAATGTACGACCAGCAGCTGGCCGTTTCCATGTCCCGCGAAGGCGGCGGTATCGGCCTGGCCGATGTGTTGATGCGTCAGATGTCGAAGAACAAACCCATGGCCCCGGGTGAAGCGGCGGCAGCGTCCGCCGCCAAGCAAGCCGAGGCCAAAGCCGCCGTGGAAACGCCAATTGCCGCCGGCACGGCTGCCACCCACGGACCCTTGTCGCGCCTCAATGGCCAGCGCCCGTTGTGGGCGTCGCGATCGATCCATGCACCGCAGGCAGCAGGCGAGGGCGCGCATCGCAATGACATGGCGCTGATCAACCAGCGCCGCCTGGCGTTGCCGCCGAAGCTCGCAGACCGCCTGCTCGCCGGCCTGGTGCCATCGGCCGCGATCCCGGCTGCGACTGCGACGACAGCGGCCACCGCACTCAGCAAAATCGACGTACCCACGATCAGCCCGACCGGTTCCGGCTCGCTGTACAACGGCGACTGGCTGACCGCCCAAACCGAAGCACCGGCCAGCGGTCGCCTGCAGGTCTACGGCCGGGCCATGGCGCAGATCCCGCTGGCACCGCCAAAGAAAGCCTTCAGCTCCGCCGACGAATTCGTCAACGCCATGCTGCCCATGGCCAAGGAAGCCGCCGACCGCATCGGCGTCGATCCGCGTTACCTGGTGGCCCAGGCCGCCCTCGAAACCGGCTGGGGCAAATCGGTCATGCGCGCCCAGGATGGCAGCAGCAGCCACAACCTGTTCGGCATCAAGGCCAGCAGCAACTGGAAGGGCGATTCAGCCCGGGCCATCACCAGCGAATTCAGAAACGGCGAGATGGTCAAGGAGACGGCGCAGTTCCGTTCCTACGACTCCTACAAGGACAGCTTCCACGACCTCGTGACGCTGCTGCAATCCAACAATCGCTATCAAGATGTTGTGAAGTCTGCCGATAACCCCGAACAATTTGTACGCGAGTTGCAGAAGGCCGGCTACGCAACCGACCCGAACTACGCCAGCAAGATTTCGCAAATAGCCAGGCAGATGACGAGTTATCAGAACTACGCTGCGGCGGGCGTTTCCACTACGCCTTTATAGGCACAAGGTATAAGGTCTGAACCATGAGTTTGCTCAATATCGGGATGTCGGGTCTCAACGCCAGTCAGGTGTCGTTGGCGACTGTCGGCAATAACATTGCCAACGCCAACACCGCCGGCTATTCACGCCAGCAGACCATTCAGACCAGCAATGCCTCGAACCTCAATGGCGGGGTGTTCATCGGCAGCGGCACGACCCTGGCGGATGTGCGTCGGGTATATAACGCCTATCTCGATCAGCAGCTGCAGACCAGCACTTCGCTGAGCAACGATGCCAACTCCTACCTTGAGCAGGTGAACCCGCTCGACAAGCTGTTCTCGGACAAAACCACCGGCATCAGTGCGGTGCTGAGCAGCTTCTTTGCTGCCGTGCAGACCTCGGCCGCCACGCCCAGCGACACAGCTGCGCGGCAGTTGCTGCTGACCAATGCGCAGACCCTGAGCAACCGCTTCAACGCGTTGTCGTCGCAGATGCAGCAGCAAAACGAAGGCATCAACAGCCAGCTGACCACCATGACCGAAAAGGTCAATCAGCTGACGGCCTCCATCGCCTCGCTGAACCAGCAGATTTCCCAGGCCGGCAGCTCGAACGGCAGCGGCCCGAACAACTTGCTCGATGCGCGTAACGAAGCCGTGCGCACACTCAATGAACTGGTCGGCGTGACCGTCCAGGAACAGAACGGCAGCTACAACGTATCCCTCGGTACCGGCCAGTCGCTGGTGTTGGGCAACACGTCCAACACCCTGACGACCGCCCGCACCGGCATCGACAAGAACCAGGTAACTATCCAGGTCAAATCGCCGTCTTCAGTGAGCGATGTGACCTCTGTCGTCAGCGGCGGCAAGATCGGCGGACTGCTGCGCTACCGCGACGACGTGCTGGTGCCGGCAATGAACGACCTGGGCCGCACCGCCATCGTGGTCGCCGACAAGATCAACCGCCAGCTGGGCCAGGGCCTCGACGCCAATGGCGAATTTGGCGCATCGCTGTTCTCCAGCATCAACAGTGCCGCAGCGATCAGCCAGCGCAGTCTCGCCGCCTCGAGCAACAGCGCGGGCTCGGGCAATCTCGACGTCACCATCACTAACACCAGTGCGTTGACCGCCTTCGATTACGAAGTGACGTTCACCGCTGCGGACAAGTACACGGTCAAGCGCTCCGACGGCAAAAGCATGGGCAGTTTTGATCTGAACCCGGCGGCCGAGATCGATGGGTTCAAGCTCAATCTCAACGGCGCTGCCCTGAGTGCGGGCGATACCTTCAAGGTGATCCCGACCCGCACCGGTGCCAGCAACATCACCACCCAGATGACCGACTCCAACAAGCTGGCCTTTGCCGGCGCCCTGGTCGCGACCAGCAACACCGGCAACGGCGGCACTGGCGCCTTGACCGCGCCCGCGCTGACCGTGCCGATGGATATCTATGCCGGCGCTGACCTGGCCGACCTGCAGGCCGGGATCAAGAATTCCATGCCGGTGACCCTGACCTTCAAGGACGCTGTCGGCGGCAGCCAGGGCTACGAAGTGTTCAACGCCAAAGGCCAGAGCATTGGCATCGGCACCATCGTGCCGGGGCAGGGCAACGACCTGACGATCAACGTGCCGATGCTCGACGCGACAGGCACAGCGATCCCGGGCAAATCGTTTTCCTTCAACACCACGGTCAGCGGCTCACCGTCGAAGAACGACAAGTACGAAGTCGCCTTCAACGTCGACGGCAAGAAAGACAACCGCAACGCCAACGAATTGTTGGGCCTGCAAACCAAGGCCACGGTCGGCGTCAGCGGCGGCAACGCCGGCATGAGCATGACCACCGCCTACAGCCGCCTGGTGGAACAGGTCGGCGCCAAGGCCAGCCAGGCCCTGGGTGACAGCACCGCCAGCGGGGCGATCCTGGCCCGCGCCAAGTCCGAAGTCGCCTCCGTGTCCCAGGTTAACCTGGACGACGAGGCCGCCGACCTGGTCAAGTTCCAGCAGTACTACACCGCGTCGTCGCAGATTATCAAGGCCGCGCAAGAAACCTTCAGCACGCTGATCAACAGTCTTTAAGGGAGTCTTCGACGATGCGAATTTCTACAGCCCAGTACTTTGAGACGAGTGCGGCCAAGTACCAGAACAACTTCTCCTCGATTGTGAAGACTCAGGAGCAGATCACTTCGGGCGTGCGTATTCAAAGTGCCGGTGATGATCCTGTCGGGGCTGCGCAGTTGTTGATGTTGCAGCAGCAGAAGGCGATGCTGGGGCAATACAGTACCAATATGGGCAGCATCAAGAGTTCGCTGTCTAACCAGGAGAGCGTCCTTGAAAGCCTGAATACCTCGATACAGCGCGGTCGCGAACTGGCGCTGCAGGCCGGCAACGGTGGCTACAGCGATGCTGATCGAAAGTCGATTGCCAGCGAAATCGGTGAGATCGAAGAGCAAGTATTGGGCCTGCTCAATAGCAAGGACCCGTCCGGCAACTACATGTTCTCCGGCTCGAAAACCCTGACTCCCCCCTATGTGCGTAACAACGATGGCACCTACTCTTATCAGGGTGATGACAACCAGTTGAGCTTGCAAGTCTCTGACATTTTGTCGATTGCGACCAACGACACCGGTAAGAGCGTCCTCGAGTCGGCCACGAACTCAGGTCGCACCCAGGCGGTACTCGATCCTTCCAAGCCTAATGACGGTACGGTTTCAGTGTCGGCAGGCCTGATGAAATCGAATGCGGCCTACACCAAGAACTTTGCTGCAGGCGAGCCTTACGAACTGAAGTTCGTCGACAGTACTCACTACACCATCGCTGATAAGGATGGTAACGACGTGACCACCGAAGTGTCCGGCAATGGCACTTTCGATGCGAGCAAGCAGGGTGGCTCGACCATCAATTTGCGCGGAGTGGAGTTCGACATCACGCTGCGACTAAAGGCGCCTATCGATCCGGTGACCACGTTGCCGATGACGCCTGATGAAGAAGTGAAGGATCACATTTTTTCGCTGGGCACCAAACCTGACAGCTTTAACTCTTCACGCACGCCGAGTAATACCTCGACTGCTCAGATCACCGGTTCTGGCGTCTCCAGCCAATCTGACTACGTCAACGGATTTCCTAACAGCGGCGTGGTGGTCAAATTCACCGATGCAACAAACTACGAAGTCTTTGCCCAGCCAATGGGCTCGGACAGCAAGCCAATCGGTGCTGGGGTGCTGGCTGCGGGCTCGATCACTGTAGCGGGGGTCAAGCTCGACTTCACCGGCGCCCCGGCAGCAGACGATCAATTCGTAGTAGGTGCCAGCAGCCATAAAACTCAGAGTGCACTGGATACATTGAGTCAGTTGCGCCAGGCGCTCGAAACACCTGCCGACGGCAATGATCTGGCTCAGATCAAGCTCAAGGACGCGGTGAATGCGGCAATCAGTAACCTGTCCAACTCCAGCGAGCAGATCGACAACGTTCGCGGGTCGATTGGGGCTCGATTGGGTGCGATTGACATCCAGAGCGCCGAAAACACCAGCATCGGTCTGGTAAACACCAGTACCCAGGCCGCCATTGGCGATACTGACGTGGCAACAGCATCTATCGACCTGGCCTTCCAGCAATCCTTGCTGCAAGCCTCCCAGCTGGCGTTCGTGAAAATCGCTCAATTGAGCCTGTTCAACAAGCTGTAACCCTCCTTGATTACCGGCACCCCAGGGTGCCGGCGATGCCTCGTTGACGCTCTTGTCTCCCTTCGTTTGATCTTTTTTACCCTCCAGTCGGCGGTTGATCGCCTGTTTGTGACTGGATGTTTGGTATAAGCCACGCATAATGCGTGACCTGCGAGTCATAAAGCGCATCTTCACTGTATTGTGTAAAAAAGGATGGGCAGGGGGCTGACCCTTGTCGGGCGTGTTTTCCGGATTGGCGGAGCGCCTGCGCCGTATTTTTTCACTCGGCGAAGTCCAGTATTGTCAGTACCTCTCGGTCTTGCGAGCGGTGATCTCCAGCTATTTAGTATTGGGAAGCCACAATGATTGGCATAAAAAGCATTGCCAGCTACGTGCCAGCGAGTGGGCTGGATAACTATGCTCAGGGTGCGAAGTTCGAAAAGGATGAAGAATTCATCCTTGGAAAAATCGGCTCGGCGTTCCTGCCGCGCAAGGACGCTGCCCAGGAAACCTCCGACCTGTGTGTCGAGGCCGCCAACGCGTTGTTCGCCAATAATCCGCAGCTCGATCGTCAAGCCATCGACGTATTGATCGTCGTCACCCAGAACGGTGACGAAGAAGGGCTGCCGCACACTTCCGCGATCGTCCAGGACAAGCTCGGCCTGTCGACTAACGTCGCAGCCTTCGACATCTCCCTTGGGTGCTCGGGTTATGTCTATGGCATCTACGCCATCAAGGGCTTCATGGAAGCTACAGGCCTGAAGAATGGCCTGCTGATCACCGCCGACCCGTATTCGAAGATCGTCGACCCTGAAGACCGCAACACCACCATGCTGTTCGGCGACGCCGCCACGGCCACCTGGATGGGTGAAGATGCAGCCTGGCAGCTCGGCAAAGCCAAGTTCGGCACCGACGGCTCCGGTGCTCCGCACCTGAAAGTCACCGACGGCGTGTTCTATATGAACGGCCGGCAGGTGTTCAACTTTGCCCTGCTCAAGGTGCCGGCGCATCTGCACGAGCTGCTCGATGAGTCTGGCCTGGTATCCCAGGACATCGATGCGTTCTGCATCCACCAGGGCAGTGCGGCCATCGTCGACGCTGTGGCCCGTCGTTTCGAAGGCGAGCCGGAGAAGTTCATCAAGGACATGGTCGAGACCGGCAACACCGTGTCGTCGAGCATTCCGCTGCTGCTGGAAAAGCACATGTTCGACTCCAGCTGGAAGCGCGTAGCGATCAGTGGTTTCGGTGTGGGTCTTTCCTGGGGTTCGGCAATTATTCACCGCCCCTGACGCGCCAGTTAAATAACGCCAAAAAAACGCCCATGGCCGCGAGGTCATGGGCGTTTTTGCTTTCTGGCGTGTCGATGTAAGCGCTTGAATCGCAAGGAGTGGCACGGTGCTAGTAAAAAAAATCAAAAAAGCGCTCAAGCAACCTGCTTTTACGACGATAACTATTACGAAGGTTCTCTAGGCCACACCCGGCGGTTGCCAGGGCCGGAAGCCGCAGCACCCAACCAACGAGGAATTCGTCATGTCTTTATCTGTTAATACCAACATCACCTCCCTGGGCGTTCAGAAAAACCTGAACAAGGCTTCCGATGCTCTGAGCACCTCGATGAGCCGTCTGTCTTCCGGCCTGAAAATCAACAGCGCTAAAGACGACGCTGCCGGCCTGCAGATCGCTAACCGTCTGACCAGCCAGATCAATGGTCTGAACGTTGCCGTGAAAAACGCCAACGACGGTATCTCCATCGCCCAGACTGCTGAAGGCGCGATGCAAGAATCCACCAACATCCTGCAGCGTATGCGTGAACTGGCTCTGCAATCGGCGAACGGTTCGAACAGCGATGACGACCGTACTTCCCTGAACCAGGAATTCACCGCACTGTCGGGTGAACTGAACCGTATCTCCAACACCACCACCTTCGGTGGCAAGAACCTGCTGGACGGTTCGTTCCAGAACACCAGCTTCCAGGTAGGCTCCAGCGCTAACGAAACCATTTCGTTCGGCATGGGTAACCTGAGCGCTTCGGGTCTGAAGGGTTCTTACAGCAGCGCCTCAGTCACTGGCGGCAACATGTCTGCCATGGCTGCTAGCGTACAAGGTACAACCACTACGCTCGCATCGACTACCGTAACGGGTGTTGCCGGTTCTGGCTACATCCCAACCGGTGATGAGAAGCTAAGTATAAACGGCGTTGATATTACGCTTACCGCAGCCATGGACGACAATACCAAGGTGGCAGCTGCTATCACTTCGCAGTTAACCACTGCTGGTGTAACAGGTTTTACTGTCACGGCAACTGGCGCTGATGCACTTAATATCGTAAATGCTTCTGGTCCTGTTTCTATCGCTGGTGCTGACGCCGGCAAATTCGGTCTGACCACTGGCACCACCAGCAACAATACTGTTGCTGCATCCACTGTTCCAAAAGCCGGCAGCATCAACGTTAACGGCACTGACCTAGTTATCGGCTCTGGCGATAGCATCACGTCTATTCTGGGCCAAATCAAAGGTGTGGCTGGTATTGGTAGTGCGACTATCACCAACGGCCAAATCTCCATCACGTCTAAAGACGGTACGGCGCTGACTCTGGCAGACAGTGCTGGTTCGACTAACAGCGGTTCGCTTTCGATGTTGGGCCTGAAAAGCGGTACTTCCGACGTTAAGATGTCCGCTGATTCTTCGCTGAAAATCGGAAGCACTGAAATCAAGATCACCAAGGGTAGCGATCTTGACTCTGTTATTTCCTCGATCAACAGCGCCAGTGCTGGCGCGACTGCAACCAAGACCGCCGATGGGAAGATTCAGCTGAGCGGCAAGGCTGACATCGTAATCTCGGCCGGTACCACTGGCTCGTTGGGTGATCTGGGCCTGACTGCCGGCGTTACCAATGCCAGCACAACCCAAACCACCGTTGGCGACCTGGACATCCTGTCCGCTGCCGGTTCCCAGCAATCGGTACAAGCTCTGGACGCTGCCATCCAGCAGATCGACAGCCAGCGCGCCGCACTGGGTGCCGTTCAAAACCGTTTCGACAGCACCGTAGCCAACCTGCAAAGCATCGCCCAGAACTCCACCGCTGCCCGCGGTCGCGTTCAGGATGCTGACTTCGCTTCCGAAACTGCCGAGCTGACCAAGCAACAAACCCTGCAACAGGCTTCCACCGCGATCCTGTCCCAGGCTAACCAGCTGCCGTCCGCTGTACTGAAACTGCTTCAGTAATTCCAGCGTCTGGTGATTGAAATGGAAGGGCGCGTCTAACGCGCCCTTTTGTTCATTCCGTTGGTTTCTCATGTGAGGAGATGGTAATGGACATGAGTGTCACGTTGAATCAAGCCCCGCCCGTGAATCCGGTGCAAGGGACAGTCAGCGCAAAACCGTCGGCGCAATCTGTCGATGTGAGCACAGTTACAAAAGTGGAACAGCCCAAGCGGGCAGAATTGGAAAAAGCAGTGACCGAGATCCGCGACTTTGTGCAATCGACCAAGCGCAATCTGGATTTCTCCATCGATGATTCGACGGGTCGAGTCGTGGTCAAGGTCATTGCTACAGAGAGCGGTGAAGTCATTCGCCAGCTACCTTCAGAAGCAGCATTAAAACTGGCAGCGAGCCTGCACGACGCCAGCAGCCTTTTGTTCGACGAAAGAGCCTGATCTGGCACGGGTTTTGATGCTGGCTGTTAAAGGTTAATCGCTCGTCAAGAACATGGCGACCGTCCGGGAAGGAGAAGAAACATGGCAAGTTCAACCGTCAGTGGCATTGGGTCAGGGATTGATACCCAGAAAATTGTCACCGCTTTGGTCGAAGCCGAAAAAGCGCCCAAACAAGCCCAGATCGACAAGCAGACCGCTTCCACCAGCACCACGCTGTCGGGTCTGTCGATCATCAAGAGCGCGCTGGACACCTACCGGGCAGCGATTGCCAAACTCAATACAGCCACCGCATTCGGCAGCATTTCCGGTGCGTCTTCGGATGAGAAAATCGCCAAGACCACGGTCAACGATGCCGCTACCAACGGTAGCTACGCACTTGAAGTGACCAAGCTGGCCACGGCCTCGAAGGTCTCCACGGCTGTGTTTGCCGGTGGCGCTTCGAGCGTAGTGAACAGCGGGACGCAGGCAACCACCCTGACCATTTCCCAATCGGGTAATGATTACGGTGTGATCATTGAGCCGGGTGCCACGCTGCAGGAAACCCGTGACGCGATCAACGAACAGCTTAAATCGAAGAACATCAGTGCCAACATTCTGACCGACGCCAACGGGTCTCGTTTGGTCTTGAGTTCGAACACCACCGGCAAAGGTACTGAGCTGACCCTCAGCGGTGCCGAGGAGCTGACCAAGGATTACGTGGTCACCACTGTTCCGCAGAATGCCGAGTACACACTTGATAATGTGAAATTGGAGTCTGCTTCCAACTCCATTTCCTCGGTGGTGAGCGGTGTTAACCTGGAGTTGATCACAGCAGGCAAGTCCACGATTACGGTGTCGAGCAGCACCGCGCAGCTGAAAACGTCTGCCCAGGCTTTCGTTTCGGCCTACAACGCGCTGATGACTGCCATCAATACACAAACCAAGGTGACTGCTACGGCGACCGCGACTGGCGGTGCGACAACGACTGCTGGAGCCCTGACCGGTGATGCGACCATGCGCAGCTTGGTGTCGTCAGTGCGCAATGAGCTGGTTTCCGCTGAAGCTGGGTCAGGCAACAGCGGCCTGAGCATGCTCTCGCAACTGGGCATCAACACTGACAAAAGCACGGGGTTGTTGACCCTTGACGATGCCAAATGGGACAAGGGCGTGAAAGCATTTGGTCCCCAGGTTGTCGAGCTGTTTACCGGCAAGACTGGGCTGATCAGTCGCATGACCAGCGCGACCGATGCGTTTGCAAAATCCGACGGAGTCCTGGCTCAGCGCCAGACCAGCCTGACTGAATCCCTGGATTCGCTCAAGGTCGATCAGGAAAGCCTGACACGCCGCATAGCGACCTTGCAGACCACGTTGACCGCCAAGTACACCGCGATGGATACCCTGGTTGCCCAGTTGAACGCGAGCTCCAAGAGCATCATGACCACGCTCAACGCGCTGAACAAAGTCAACGCCGACTGATGATTGCCTGACCGACAACCCGGACTCCTGTGCTCAGGCGCTCCGGGGTTTTTTTGTCTGGCGCGCCGCTCCAAGACTAAAGTTCTGCCGGCTTGGGTCGATAAAAAGTCATGGTAGATAATTGACCGTTTACAGTTTTTCAAGGAATCGAACATGAACCCTATGAGAGCCCTACGCCAGTATCAGAGCGTTAACTCGCACGCGCAGACTTCCGAGGCTAGCCCGCACCGCCTGGTGCAGATGCTGATGCAAGGCGGCCTTGATCGTATTGCCCAGGCAAAGGGCGCGCTGGAGCGCAACGATACTGCTGGCAAGGGCCTGTGCATCGGCAAGGCCGTGGCGATCATCGGTGGTTTGCGTGAGGGCCTGGACCCAGAGAAATCGCCAACGCCTTTGGCAGATCTCGACAGTCTTTACGACTACATGATGCGTCGCCTGACGGAGGCGAACATCAAAAGCGATCCGCTCATTCTCGATGAGGTCGCCGGGTTGCTCAGCAACATCAAGGAAGGATGGGATGCCATCGCGCCCTGATGGTCTTCGCTTTAATTCTCGAGGAACAACGCCATGAGTCAAGCATTGCAACGGATTGAACAAACCCGCGAAGCGCTCATCGATGCGCTGGCCGAGCGTGATTGGGATGCGATTGGCGAGCTGGATACGGCCTGCCGGGAATGCGTCGACGAGGTGCTCAGCGAAGCGCCAGTCGACGAGGAGGCGGTGCGGACCAATCTGGAAAGCCTGCTGGCGGTGTACAAGGATTTATTATCGGCGACGATGGGCGAGCGTCAGGCGATAGTAGACGAGATGTCGCAGATCACCCAAGCGAAGAGTGCGGCGAAGGTTTACCATCTGTTTGGCTAATTAATCCCCGGTTAATCCAGACATCTGCGCCATATATTTGACTATGCACGGTTTTTTGACTTAACTAGTGGCTGTTTACTGATTTCAGGCGTCTCATAGGCTTAACAGGTCTGCAAGCGTCTAGCTTGCCCACTCATTTCGGGCATCGAGTTGACTAGGGAAGTTGCTATTGCATGTGGCGTGAAACCAAAATTCTGCTGATTGATGACGATAGCGTCCGCCGCCGCGACCTGGCGGTGATTCTTAATTTTCTCGGTGAAGAAAATTTGCCCTGCGGAAGCCATGACTGGCAGCAGGCTGTGGGCTCTCTATCGTCTAGTCGTGAAGTGATCTGTGTCCTTATCGGGACGGTCAATGCTCCTGGTGCACTTTTGGGCTTGCTTAAGACACTCTCAACCTGGGATGAGTTCCTTCCGGTTTTGTTGATGGGCGATAATTCTGCCAGCGACTTGCCTGATGACCAGCGTCGACGCGTGCTGTCGACCCTGGAAATGCCGCCCAGCTACAGCAAATTGCTCGACTCCCTGCACCGTGCCCAGGTCTATCGCGAGATGTACGACCAGGCCCGCGAGCGCGGTCGGCATCGCGAACCCAATCTGTTCCGCAGCCTCGTCGGCACCAGCCGGGCGATCCAGCATGTGCGCCAGATGATGCAGCAGGTGGCTGACACCGACGCCAGCGTGCTGATCCTTGGCGAGTCGGGCACCGGCAAGGAAGTGGTGGCGCGCAACCTGCACTACCACTCCAAGCGTCGTGACGCGCCGTTCGTGCCGGTCAACTGCGGGGCGATCCCGGCCGAGTTGCTGGAAAGCGAATTGTTCGGCCACGAGAAGGGCGCGTTCACCGGGGCGATCACCAGTCGTGCCGGTCGCTTTGAGCTGGCTAATGGCGGCACGCTGTTCCTCGACGAAATCGGCGACATGCCGCTGCCGATGCAGGTCAAGCTGCTGCGCGTGCTGCAGGAACGCACCTTTGAGCGCGTGGGTAGCAACAAGACCCAGAGCGCCGATGTGCGCATCATTGCCGCGACCCACAAGAACCTCGAAAGCATGATCGAGATCGGCACCTTCCGCGAAGACCTCTACTATCGCCTGAACGTGTTCCCGATCGAGATGGCGCCGCTGCGTGAGCGCGTCGAAGACATCCCGCTGCTGATGAACGAACTGATCTCGCGCATGGAGCACGAGAAGCGCGGTTCGATCCGTTTCAACTCGGCGGCGATCATGTCGCTGTGTCGTCACGGCTGGCCGGGCAACGTCCGCGAGCTGGCCAACCTGGTGGAGCGCATGGCGATCATGCATCCGTACGGGGTGATCGGCGTGGTCGAGTTGCCGAAGAAATTCCGTTACGTCGACGACGAAGACGAGCAACTGGTCGACAGCCTGCGCAGCGACCTGGAAGAGCGGGTGGCCATCAACGGCCATACCCCGGACTTCTCCGCCAATGCCCTGCTGCCGCCGGAAGGCCTGGACCTCAAGGACTACCTCGGTGGCCTGGAACAGGGGCTGATCCAGCAGGCGCTGGATGATGCCAATGGCATCGTGGCGCGCGCCGCTGAACGCTTGCGTATTCGTCGAACCACCCTGGTGGAGAAGATGCGCAAGTACGGCATGAGCCGGCGTGATGGTGATGAACAGGCAGATGATTGACGCCTGTTTTTCAAGTCATTCATTTATATGCGGTTTTTTTTAGGCACGGGTATTGCTACATCCCTCGCAACGTTCCGTTTAACTGACGGTCAGCCAAGCGAGAGTGCCCGATGCCCCAAGCCGCCCAGATGTCTCCTGTCCCTGATGCTTCGGGGCCGCTGTCGTCCGTAGAGCAGGCCAGCCGGCTGGGCCTTGAGCAGTCGTTTGCCCTGTTCAACCAGATGTCGAGCCAGTTGACTGACTCCTACAGCATGCTCGAAGCCCGGGTGACCGAGCTCAAGGGCGAGCTGGAAGTGGTCAGCGCCCAGCGCATGCAGGAACTGGCGGAAAAAGAACGCCTGGCCAACCGCCTGCAAAACCTCCTTGATCTGTTGCCCGGTGGCGTGATTGTCATCGACGCCCAGGGCATCGTGCGCGAAGCCAATCCTGCGGCCTGTGAGTTACTTGGCCTGCCTCTGGAAGGCGAGTTGTGGCGCCAGGTGATTGCCCGCTGCTTTGCGCCGCGTGAGGACGATGGGCATGAAATCTCCCTCAAGGACGGTCGGCGCCTGTCGATCTCGACCCGCTCGCTGGATGCCGAGCCGGGCCAGTTGGTGCTGCTCAACGACCTGACTGAAACCCGTCACCTGCAGGACCAGTTGGCCCGGCATGAGCGCCTCTCGTCCCTGGGGCGGATGGTCGCGTCCCTGGCGCATCAGATCCGCACGCCGCTGTCCGCCGCCTTGCTTTACGCCAGTCACCTGACCGAACAGGCGCTGCCCGTCGCCACGCAGCAGCGCTTTGCCGGGCGTTTGAAAGAGCGGCTGCACGAGCTGGAGCATCAGGTGCGCGACATGCTGATTTTCGCCCGAGGCGAACTGCCGCTGACCGACCGAATCACCGCCAAAATGCTCATGCAGTCGCTTCAGGCGGCGGCCCAGGCGCATGTGCAGGGTCTGCCGATTCGCTGGCAATGCGACAGCCATGCCGGTGAGTTGCTGTGCAACCGCGACACCCTGGTGGGGGCGATCCTCAACCTGATCGAGAATGCCATCCAGGCCAGCGCCACGGACCTGCGATTGAAGGTGCATCTCTATGCCCGGGGCAACCACCTGCGGGTGGCGATCAGCGACAGTGGCAGCGGCATCGATCCCGCGGTGCTGGCGCGTCTGGGCGAACCTTTTTTTACCACCAAGGCCACCGGAACGGGCCTGGGCCTGACCGTGGTCAAGGCGGTCGCCCGTGCGCATCAGGGAGAATTGCTGCTGCGCTCGCGGCCCGGTCGCGGCACGTGCGCGCAGGTGATCCTGCCACTGTTTTCCAATGAACACCCCCCCTGCAGGAGCGAGCTCGCTCGCGAAAAACGAGAGAGCACCGCGGAGACTCTGGTCCCCGCCGCAATCGAAAACGTCCATCGCAAGCAGGGAGCGAAGTAACCCAAATGCCAATCAAGGTTCTGCTGGTCGAGGATGACCGGGCTCTGCGCGAAGCGCTGGCCGATACCCTGCTGCTCGCGGGGCACGATTACGTCGCCGTCGGCTCGGCAGAAGAGGCCCTGACGGCCGTCACCAAGGATGCGTTCAACCTGGTGCTCAGCGACGTCAACATGCCGGGCATGGATGGTCATCAACTGTTGAGCCTGTTGCGTGCGCGGCAGCCGCAGCTGCCTGTGTTGCTGATGACGGCCCACGGTGCGGTCGAGCGTGCGGTGGATGCCATGCGCCAGGGCGCGGTGGACTATCTGGTCAAGCCGTTCGAGCCCAAGGCGCTGCTGGATTTGCTGGCGCGGCACGCCTTGGGCAGTGTCCCAGCCGAGGGCGAGGGGCCGATTGCGTTCGAGCCGGCCAGCGCCCAGCTGCTGGACCTGGCCGCTCGCGTGGCCCGCAGTGATTCCACCGTGCTGATTTCCGGCGAGTCCGGAACCGGCAAGGAAGTGCTGGCGCGCTACATCCATCAACACTCCCATCGGGCTACCCAGCCGTTTATTGCAATCAATTGCGCGGCGATCCCCGACAACATGCTCGAGGCCACGTTGTTTGGCCACGAAAAGGGCTCGTTCACCGGCGCGATTGCCGCGCAGGCGGGCAAGTTCGAGCAGGCGGATGGCGGCACTATCCTGCTCGATGAGATATCCGAGATGCCCATGGGGCTGCAGGCCAAGCTTCTGCGGGTGTTGCAGGAACGCGAGGTCGAGCGGGTGGGTGCGCGCAAGCCGATCTCCCTGGACATCCGGGTGGTCGCCACCACTAACCGCGACCTGGCTGCGGAAGTGGCGGCGGGGCGCTTCAGGGAGGATCTGTACTATCGACTGTCGGTGTTCCCGCTGGCCTGGCGCCCGTTGCGCGAACGGACCGCCGACATTCTGCCGTTGGCTGAGCGTCTGCTGGCCAAACACGTCAATAAAATGAAGCATGCGGCGGCCAGGCTTTCGCCAGAAGCGCAGGCGTGCCTGATCGCTTATCCGTGGCCGGGGAATGTGCGCGAGCTGGATAACGCCATCCAGCGGGCGTTGATCCTGCAGCAGGGCGGGTTGATCCAGCCTCAGGATTTCTGCCTGGCCGGGCCGGTTGCCTGTGCGCCGTTGCCGGCATTGGCGGCGCCGCTGCCCCTGGTCGAGGCCGAGTCCGCCGGGGCGCTGGGGGATGATCTGCGCCGACGCGAGTTCCAGATGATCATCGACACCCTGCGCACCGAACGCGGCCGGCGCAAGGAAGCCGCCGAACGCCTGGGCATCAGCCCGCGCACCCTGCGCTACAAACTGGCGCAGATGCGCGATGCCGGGATGGACGTGGAAGCTTACCTGTTCGCCACCTGATCCCAGAGAACCTGATTTGTGATCAGTGCCCACATAGCTGGCACCCTTGTTGCTACCACCTGTATACCCGCCGAGTGAGCGTCAAAAAATTGCGGGTAGTCATTGGGAGTGGAACATGAGCCAAGGTATTGAATTTAATCGGTTGATGCTGGATATGCGAGCCATGCAAATGGACGCCATGTCTGCGCCTAAAGCGACTGCCGCCGTGCCTCAACTGCCGGGCAGCAGCTTCTCCGATATGCTCGGCCAGGCCGTCAATAAAGTGAACGAAACCCAGCAGGCGTCCAGCCAGCTGTCCACCGCGTTCGAGATCGGTAAAAGCGGTGTCGACCTGACTGACGTGATGATCGCCAAGGAAAAAGCCGGCGTGTCGTTCCAGGCCATCACCCAGGTGCGCAACAAGCTGGTCCAGGCGTATCAAGACATCATGCAGATGCCGGTTTAAGGACGATATTGAGTCATGGCAGAAGCAGCCAGCGATAACGTTCCGGCCAAGGCCAGCGCAATAGACGGCAAACCGCCGCTGTTCGGCTTGTCCTTCCTGGAAAACCTTTCCCAGATGACCATGTTGCGTCAGGTCGGCCTGTTGGTCGGGCTGGCAGCGAGCGTGGCCATTGGCTTTGCCGTGGTTCTGTGGTCCCAGCAACCGGATTACCGTCCGCTGTACGGCAGCCTCGCCGGAATGGACGCCAAGCAAGTGATGGACACCCTGGCGGCCGCTGACATTGCCTACTCCGTCGAACCCAATTCCGGCGCCTTGCTGGTCAAGGCCGAAGACCTGTCCCGCGCGCGGCTCAAGCTCGCGGGCGCTGGTGTCACTCCCAGCGACGGCAATATCGGCTTTGAAATCCTCGACAAGGACCAGGGCCTGGGCACCAGCCAGTTCATGGAAGCCACCCGTTATCGTCGCGGCCTCGAAGGCGAACTGGCGCGCACCATCTCCAGCCTGAACAACGTCAAGGGTGCCCGGGTGCACCTGGCCATTCCGAAAAGCTCGGTGTTCGTGCGCGACGAACGCAAGCCGAGCGCCTCGGTACTGATCGAACTGTACTCCGGCCGCTCCCTGGAGCCTGGCCAGGTGCTGGCGATCATCAACCTGGTGGCGACCAGCGTGCCTGAGCTGAGCAAGTCCCAGGTCACCGTGGTCGACCAGAAAGGCAACCTGCTATCGGACCAGGCGGAAAATTCCGAGCTGACCATGGCCGGCAAGCAATTCGATTACAGCCGCCGCATGGAAAGCATGCTGACCCAGCGCGTGCACAACATCCTGCAACCGGTGCTGGGTAACGATCGCTACAAGGCTGAAGTGTCCGCCGACGTGGATTTCAGCGCCGTCGAATCGACCTCCGAGCAGTTCAACCCGGACCAGCCGGCGTTGCGTAGCGAGCAGTCGGTGAACGAACAACGCACCACCAGCAATGGTCCGCAAGGCGTACCGGGGGCCCTGAGCAACCAACCGCCATCGCCGGCGTCCGCGCCTGCAACCACCGGTGGCGCTACCGCTTCTGCCGGCATGGTGCAGCCCGGCCAGCCGCTGCTGGACGCCAACGGCCAACAGATCATGGACCCTGCCACCGGTCAGCCGATGCTGGCGCCTTACCCGGCAGACAAGCGGCAGCAGTCCACCAAGAACTTCGAGCTCGACCGTTCCATCAGCCACACCAAGCAGCAGCAGGGGCGGTTGAATCGCCTGTCGGTGTCGGTGGTGGTGGACGATCAGGTCAAGATCAACCCGGCCAACGGTGAAACCAGCCGCGCGCCGTGGACCGCCGACGAATTGGCGCGCTTCACCCGTCTGGTGCAGGACGCGGTCGGCTTCGACGCCAGCCGTGGTGACAGTGTGAGCGTGATCAACATGCCGTTCTCCGCCGAGCGCAGCGAAGTGATTGCCGATGTGCCGTTCTATTCCCAGCCGTGGTTCTGGGACGTGATCAAGCAAGTGCTGGGCGTGTTGTTCATCCTGGTGCTGGTGTTTGGTGTGCTGCGCCCGGTGCTCAACAACATCACCAATGGCGGCAAAGGCAAGCAGCTGGTCGGCATGGGCAGCGACGTCGAGTTGGGTGGCATGGGCGGCCTGGATGGCGAACTGGCCAACGACCGCGTCAGCCTTGGCGGTCCGCAGAGCATCCTGCTGCCGAGCCCGAGCGAAGGCTATGATGCACAGTTGAACGCAATCAAGAGTCTGGTGGCAGAAGATCCGGGCCGTGTGGCCCAGGTCGTGAAAGAGTGGATTAACGCAGATGAGTGATAACCGAGCCGTTGCCGCCAAACTGTCCAAGGTCGACAAAGCCGCGATCCTGCTGCTGTCCCTGGGTTCTACCGATGCTGCTCAGGTGTTGCGCCACATGGGGCCCAAGGAGGTCCAGCGTGTGGGCGTGGCCATGGCGCAGATGGGCAACGTGCACCGCGAGCAGGTCGAGCAGGTGATGAGCGAGTTCGTCGACATCGTCGGCGACCAGACCAGCCTGGGCGTCGGTTCTGACGACTACGTGCGCAAGATGCTCACCCAGGCCCTGGGCGAAGACAAGGCCAACGGACTGATTGACCGGATCCTGCTGGGCGGCAACACCAGCGGCCTCGACAGCCTGAAATGGATGGAACCGCGCGCCGTCGCCGACGTGATCCGCTACGAGCACCCACAGATCCAGGCGATCGTCGTGGCGTACCTCGACCCTGACCAGGCTGGCGAAGTGCTGGGCAATTTCGACCACAAGGTACGCCTGGACATCATCCTGCGCGTATCCTCGCTGAACACCGTGCAGCCGGCGGCGCTGAAGGAACTCAACCAGATTCTCGAGAAGCAGTTCTCCGGCAACTCCAACGCCTCGCGCACCAACCTCGGTGGCATCAAGCGCGCAGCCGATATCATGAACTTCCTCGACAGCTCGATGGAAGGGCAGTTGATGGACTCGATCCGCGAAGTCGACGAAGACCTGTCCGGTCAGATCGAAGACCTGATGTTCGTGTTCAACAACTTGGCCGATGTCGACGACCGCGGCATCCAGGCGTTGCTGCGCGAAGTGTCCTCCGACGTACTGGTGCTGGCCCTCAAGGGTTCGGACGAGAACGTCAAGGAGAAGATCTTCAAGAACATGTCCAAACGAGCGGCCGAACTGTTGCGCGACGACCTCGAGGCCAAGGGCCCGGTGCGCGTCAGCGACGTGGAAACCGCACAGAAAGAAATCCTCACCATCGCCCGCCGTATGGCCGAAGCCGGAGAAATCGTTCTCGGCGGGAAGGGCGGCGAAGAGATGATCTAAGGTCACCATGTCGACCAAACACGATGAGTCCCAGACTGACCTGATCCGTGCCAAGGACGTCAGCACTGTCGATATCTGGTCCCTGCCCAGTTTCGATCCCTACGTCCCCGCGCCCGAGCCGGAACCTGTGCCCGAGCCTCCGGAAATGGAGGAGGTGCCGCTGGATGAGGTCCAGCCAATGACCCTCGAAGAACTCGAGAGCATTCGCCAGGAGGCCTACAACGAAGGCTTCGCCACGGGCGAGCGCGAGGGTTTCCACAGCACAACGCTCAAGGTTCGCCAGGAAGCCGAAGCGGCGCTGTCGGCCAAGGTCGGTGCGCTGGAAAAGCTCATGGGTCAGTTGTTCGAACCGATTGCCGAGCAGGACACCCAGATCGAAAAATCTTTAGTCGACCTGGTGCAGCACATCACCAAACAAGTGATCCAGCGCGAACTGGCGATCGATTCGACCCAGCTTGAACACGTCATGCGCGATGCCCTGAAGCTCTTGCCGCTGGGCGTGGGGAACGTGCGGCTGTACATCAATCCGCAGGATTTTGAACAGGTCAAAGCCCTGCGCGAGCGTCATGAAGAAACCTGGCGCATCGTCGAGGACGACACCTTGTTGCCCGGTGGTTGCCGGGTCGAGACCGAACACAGTCGCATCGATGCCACGGTGGAAACACGCCTGGCGCGGGTCATGGCCAAGCTGTTCGATCAACTTCACGAACAGGCCCTGCATCCTGCTGCCCCGGACTTGAGCGTGGAGCTGTCGGGGCGCAATCCGCCGCCAGTCGCCCCGGCGGCGGACGAACCTGATGCGCCTTGATCGCACCAGCTTCGCCAAGCGCCTGGGCAGTTACGCCGAGGCCACGCAACTGACCGGCGGCCCGATCCTGGAAGGCCGCCTGCTGCGCATGGTCGGCCTGACCCTCGAAGCCGAAGGCCTGCGCGCCGCCATGGGCAGCCGCTGCATGGTCATCAACGACGACAGTTACCAGCCAGTGCAGGTGGAAGCCGAAGTCATGGGCTTCTCCGGCAACAAGGTGTTCCTGATGCCGGTGGGCAGCGTCGCCGGTATTGCGCCGGGCGCCCGGGTGGTGCCGCTGGCCGATGCCGGTCGCTTGCCGATGGGCATGAGCATGCTCGGGCGGGTACTGGACGGCGCCGGTCGTGCGCTTGACGGCAAGGGCGGGATGAAAGCCGAGGACTGGGTGCCGATGGATGGCCCTACGATCAACCCGCTCAAGCGCGAGCCGATCAGCGAGCCGCTGGATGTGGGCATCCGCTCGATCAACGGATTGTTGACCGTGGGGCGCGGCCAGCGTCTGGGTCTGTTTGCCGGTACCGGCGTGGGCAAGAGTGTGCTGTTGGGCATGATGACCCGCTTTACCGAGGCCGACATCGTGGTCGTCGGCTTGATCGGCGAGCGCGGACGGGAGGTGAAGGAATTCATCGAGCACATCCTTGGCGAGGAAGGGCTCAAGCGTTCAGTGGTGGTGGCTTCGCCGGCGGACGATGCGCCGTTGATGCGCCTGCGTGCCGCGATGTACTGCACGCGCATCGCCGAGTATTTCCGCGACAAGGGCAAGAATGTCCTGTTGCTCATGGATTCCCTGACCCGATTCGCCCAGGCCCAGCGGGAAATCGCCCTGGCCATTGGCGAACCGCCGGCGACCAAGGGCTACCCGCCTTCAGTGTTTGCCAAGTTGCCGAAACTGGTCGAGCGCGCGGGTAATGCGGAGAAGGGCGGGGGCTCGATCACCGCGTTTTATACGGTGCTGTCCGAAGGCGATGACCAGCAGGACCCGATTGCCGACTCCGCACGGGGCGTGCTCGACGGTCACATCGTGCTGTCGCGGCGCCTGGCCGAGGAAGGTCACTACCCCGCTATCGATATCGAGGCGTCCATCAGCCGGGTCATGCCGTCGGTGGTGACGCCGGAGCACATGACCCGGGCGCAATACTTCAAGCAGCTGTGGTCGCGTTATCAACAGAGTCGCGACCTGATCAGCGTCGGCGCCTACGTGGCCGGCGGTGACCGCGAGACCGACCTGGCGATTGCCCTGCAACCGCAGCTGGTCAAATACCTGCGCCAGGGCTTGAACGACAACATCAGCCTGGGTGAGAGCGAAGCCTATCTTGGCTCGATCTTCGCCCCGGCGGCCGGCGGCTAACCGGCCATGGCCCAGAGTCGAGCTTCGCGCCTGGCGCCCGTGGTGGACATGGCCGAGAAGGTCGAGAAAGCCGCGGTGCAGCGCCTTGGGCATTTTCAGGGCCAGGTGCGCCTGGCCGAAAGCAAGCTCGCCGACCTTGAAGCCTTCCGCCTCGATTATCAGGAGCAATGGATCGTGCGCGGCAGCAGTGGGGTGTCCGGCCAGTGGTTGCTCGGCTATCAGGGGTTTCTCGCGCAACTGGGCACTGCTATCGATCAGCAGCGGCAAAGCCTGGCCTGGCACCAGAACAACCTGAACAAGGCGCGCGACACCTGGCAACAGGCCTATGCCCGAGTGGAAGGGCTGCGCAAACTGGTGCTGCGCTACATGGATGAGGCGCGCCGCCTGGAGGACAAGCGTGAGCAGAAGCTGCTGGATGAATTGTCCCAGCGGCTGCCGCGGCAAAACCCTTATTAATATCCGCCCCTTTTGATCTTGCTCCTGTCACCACCAAATGCTACACCTTGTACTAGCAAGTTCTCCGAAGACAAGGAAGCCAACAATGTCAGTCGTCTCAGAAGTTTCCCCGGATGGGCAAAAACTGACGATATCGATCAAGGGTCGTTTCGATTTCGCCAAGCATCAGGAGTTTCGCCAGTCCTATGAGGACAGGAATCTCAATGCTGTGGTGGTGGATCTGAAGGAGGCCACCTACCTCGACAGCTCCGCCTTGGGCATGCTGCTGTTGCTGCGCGATCACGCTGGCGGCGACCAATCCGACATTCGCGTGGTCAACAGCAGCATCGACGTGAAGAAAATCCTCGCCATTTCCAATTTCGACAAACTGTTCGACATCAGTTGAATTCGGTGCAGTCGCCGCTTGAAGCACTGACGATCCTGATCGCCGAGGACAGTGCGGCCGATCGCCTGTTGCTCTCGACCATCGTCCGCCGCCAGGGCCATGCGGTGTTGACCGCCGCCAACGGCGCCGAGGCAGTCGAAGCGTTTCGTTCGCAGCACCCGCAGCTGGTGTTGATGGACGCCATGATGCCGGTGATGGACGGTTTCGAAGCCGCACGACAGATCAAGGCGCTGGCCGGGGAAACCCTGGTGCCCATCATCTTTCTGACCTCGCTCACCGAAAGCGAAGCCCTGGCACGCTGCCTGGAGGCTGGCGGTGACGATTTTCTGGCGAAGCCCTACAACCAGGTGATCCTCGCCGCCAAGATCAAGGCAATGGACCGCTTGCGCCGCTTGCAGGCTACGGTGCTGGAGCAGCGTGACCAGATCGCCCGGCACCACGAATACCTGCTCAACGAGCAGCGCGTGGCCAAGGCGGTGTTCGACAAGGTGGCGCATTCCGGATGCCTGAACGCCCCCAACATCCGCTACCTGCAATCGCCGTATGCGTTGTTCAACGGCGATCTGCTGCTGGCCGCGTTTACCCCTGCGGGTGACATGCACGTGCTGCTGGGGGACTTCACCGGCCATGGCTTGCCTGCGGCCGTTGGCGCCATGCCTCTGGCCGAGGTCTTCTACGGCATGACTGCCAAGGGTTACGGGCTCTCGGAAACCCTGCGCGAGATGAACGCCAAGCTCAAGCGCATCCTGCCGGTGGACATGTTCTGCTGCGCGACGCTGCTGCGCCTGAGCTTTCAGAGCCGCTCGGTGGAAGTCTGGAATGGCGGCATGCCCGACGGCTACCTGCACCGGATCGCCACTGGCGAGCGCACGCCGTTGCCGGCCAGGCATTTGCCGCTGGGGGTGCTGAGCCCGCAGGCGTTTGACGATCGCACCGAAGTGCTGCCCATGGCGGTGGGTGATCGGGTGTTCCTGTTGTCCGATGGCGTGATCGACACCTGCGATGCCAACGAACAGCTGTTCGGAGTGGAGCGCCTGCAGCAAGTGTTTGCCGCCAACCGGCAGCCGGATGCACTGTTTCAGGAAATCGAGCAGGCATTGGGCGATTTTCGCGGGCAAGCCCGGGACGATGTCAGTCTGCTCGAAGTCAGCCTGATCGACGCGGCGCAAATGCGCCCACCGACACTGGTCTACTCCGACAGTGGGCAGTCGTGCCCGCTGGACTGGTCCGTCAGCTTCGAATTTCGCGCCGACTCGCTCAAGCGCTTCAACCCACTGCCCTACCTCCTGCAACTGCTCAGCGAAGTGCACGGCCTGCGGGCCCAGAGCGGAGCGATGTACAGTGTGCTGGCGGAGCTGTATTCCAATGCCCTGGAGCACGGCGTGCTCGGGCTCGATTCCAGTCTCAAGCGCGATGCCCTGGGATTTGCCCGCTATTATCAGGAACGCAACACGCGCCTGGATGCCCTGGACGCAGGTTACGTGCGCGTGCACCTGCAGGTGGTGCCGGAGGGCGAGGGGGGGTGCCTGACCATTCGGGTGGAAGACAGTGGCAAGGGATTTGATGTGGTGCGGGTGATCGAGCGGCCGCCGGACAGTGTCCGTTTGTCGGGACGTGGTATCAGCCTGGTCCGACAATTGGGGCGTAATGCCCGGTGGTCCGACGATGGTCGCAGTGCTCACGTGGAGTTTTTCTGGGAGGCTCTGGCATAATCCTGCCCATTCTTGATCAAGGAGTGAACAAGTGGATTCCCCACATCTGAATCGCGACGTTTTACGCGCCTTGCAGGAAGTCATGGAAGATGAATATCCGATGTTGCTGGATATCTTCCTTGCCGACGCCGAAGAGCGGTTGGTTATCTTGCGCGGGACGCAGGATGCCGCGCAGCTGATGGAAACTGCCCACAGTTTTAAAGGCAGTTGCAGCAACATGGGGGCGGTTCGCCTTGCAGAGTTATGCAATGAGCTGGAGCAGCGCGCCAAAAACGGCAGAAACACCGAACCTGCCCAGCTGGAAAAACTCGTCCATGCGATCGGCTCCGAGTTTGCCTTGGTTCTTCCTCTCTATCAGGCCGAGCGCTCCCTCGCAGGCAGTCACATCACGCGGTCCGTCTAGCGTCAGTTCAGCAAACCTGGCTCGACCTTTGCAGTAATCCACCCACTTGTATCATCGACCACAGTGCGGCGGAGACTGTCCCATGCCCGTTACCCCGAATTTGCTGCTTCAGGCCGCCGCCAAGGCCAAGGCTCAACCCGCATCCGCCAATCCCTTGGCGTCGCCCGCCGAGCCGGCGGGCAAGGCCTCGAGCTTCGCTAACGTGTATGCCCGGCAGGAGCGAACCAGGCCTGCTGACGGGTTTGACACTGCTGCCCGGACGGTGCGCGACAAGTCGCCTGACTTCGCTGCAAAGAAGGACTTGGGCAACGACAAGTCTGCCGCCGCGAAACCTCAAGTTGCCGATAGCGGCAAATCCTTGCCCGCCGATAAACCGGCGCAGGTCGACGATAAGGTCGCCAGTGACGAGACCGGCGACACAACGGTTGCGGCTGACCCTGCAACTGCAACTGCGCCCGTGGTTGAGTCGCCGCCCGCCGCCCCTGTGGCCGCCACCGAGCCTGCGCTCGACCCCGCTACAGCCGCAGCACTGGCGGCTGCAGCCGTCGCTGCCGACCCTGATTTCGATCCTGAAGCCGACCCCCTCGATGCGCTTCCAGCCGTGCGCATGGCCCTGGAGCAGAGCGGGCATGTGTCCGCTTCCAGTCAGGCGCAAGCCAAGGCTTCCCCGGCCCAGGCAGACGGCGAGCCGACTTCGGCGCAGAATTTCGCCTCCGGCCTGGCCAATATGCTGGACGTGCAAGCCGGCAAGGACAGTACCAGCCAGGGAGGAGAGAAGGCCTTCAGCGGCCTGATCGATGATGGCCTCAAGGACTTGAAAGCCTCGACCAGCGACACCCGCGTCGAAGATTTCGCCAACCGCCTGGCTGCACTGACCCAGGCGGCCACCCCCAAGACCGCCAACGCGATCCCGGTAAACCAGCCGATCGCCATGCACCAGAGCGGCTGGACCGAAGAAGTGGTCAACCGCGTGATGTATCTCTCCAGCGCCAACCTCAAGGCGGCCGATATCCAGTTGCAGCCGGCCGAGCTTGGCCGCCTGGACATCCGGGTGAACATGGTGCCTGACCAGCAGACCCAGGTGACCTTCATGAGCGCCCATCCCGGCGTTCGCGAAGCGCTGGACGGGCAAATGCACCGGCTGCGCGAGATGTTCGTGCAGCAGGGCATGGGGCAGGTCGACGTCAATGTCTCCGACCAGTCCCGGGGCCAGGATCAGCAACAGGCCCAGCAGAGTCAGGCTGGGCGCGCAGAAGCCGGTGGCGGTCGTCTGGATGCCATGGATGAAGACCTCGCCCCGGCGGTTGCGCAAGTGGCCGCAGCCACCAGCGTGATCGGCTCCAGTGCAGTCGACTATTACGCCTGAAATTGGGCGGTGCCCTTTCAAAATATCGCAGCCTGCGGCAGCTCCTACAGTGGGATGGTGTACACCCTGCAGGGGCTGCCGCAGGCTGCGATATTTTGCGCTTCCATCCCCACTCAATTTTTCCTACATGGCATAACACTTGCTCTTGCCTTCCCGTGCAACTGTGAAACCCCGAATAGTGACGGATTATTGGCATGGCGAAGAGCGACGCAGCAGTAAAAGACCCTGCAACCAAAGGCAAACTCAAGCTGATCATCCTGGTCGTGGTGGCGTTGCTGCTGGCGATCGGCGTGTCCGTGGGGGCGACCTGGTTCTTCATGCACAGCCCCGAAAGCAAGCCTGCCGTCGTTGCCGAAACCGCCGTGGCGGGCAAGCAGGCGGCGGTCTTCGAGCCTTTGCTGCCGGCGTTCGTTTCCAACTACAACCAGAACGGCCGCCAGCGCTACATGCAGGTGAGCATCACCATGATGGGTCGCAACCAGGCTGACATGGAAGCGCTCAAGGTGCACATGCCGGTCATCCGCAACAACCTGGTGATGCTGTTCTCCGGGCAGGATTTCGCCACCCTGGCCTCGCCGGTCGGTCAGGAAATGCTGCGTCAGAAGGCCACCGCCAGCGTCCAGGAAGTGGCGCAGAAAGAACTCGGCAAGGTCGCCATCGAGCAGTTGCTCTTCACTAATTTCGTACTGCAGTAGGAACACGACATGGCCGTGCAGGACCTGCTGTCCCAGGATGAGATCGATGCGCTGTTGCATGGCGTCGACGACGGTCTGGTACAGACCGACAACACCTCTGAACCCGGTGCTGTCAAAAGCTACGACCTGACCAGCCAGGATCGCATCGTCCGTGGACGCATGCCGACCCTGGAAATGATCAACGAGCGTTTCGCGCGGTACACCCGCATCAGCATGTTCAACTTGCTGCGCCGCTCGGCAGACGTGGCGGTCGGTGGCGTGCAGGTGATGAAGTTCGGCGAATACGTGCACTCGCTGTACGTGCCGACCAGTCTCAACCTGGTCAAGATCAAACCGTTGCGCGGCACTGCCTTGTTCATTCTCGACGCCAAGCTGGTGTTCAAGCTGGTGGACAACTTCTTCGGCGGCGACGGTCGCCACGCCAAGATTGAAGGTCGCGAATTCACTCCGACCGAGCTGCGCGTGGTGCGCATGGTGCTGGAGCAGGCCTTCATCGATTTGAAGGAGGCCTGGCAGGCAATCATGGAAGTCAACTTCGAGTACATCAACTCGGAAGTGAACCCGGCCATGGCCAACATCGTCGGCCCGAGCGAGGCGATTGTGGTGTCGACTTTCCATATCGAACTCGATGGCGGTGGCGGCGACCTGCACATCACCATGCCGTACTCGATGATCGAGCCGGTGCGCGAGATGCTCGATGCCGGCTTCCAGTCGGACCTCGACGATCAGGACGAGCGCTGGGTCAACGCCCTGCGCCAGGACGTGCTGGACGTCGACGTGCCGATTGGTGCCACTGTTGCCCGCCGTCAACTGCGCCTGCGGGACATCCTGCACATGCAGCCGGGGGACATCATTCCGGTGGACATGCCGGAAACAATGATCATGCGCGCCAATGGCGTGCCTGCGTTCAAGGTCAAGATGGGCTCGCACAAAGGCAACCTCGCGTTGCAGGTGATCGAGCCGATCGAGCGCCGGTGATCGGCGTCTTTATTCGTTTTTAACTGACGGCGTCCATCCGAGATGGGCGCTCGCCGAGGACACATGATGGCTAGCGATATGAATTCCCAGGACGACCAGGCACTGGCTGATGAATGGGCTGCGGCCCTGGAAGAATCCGGTGATGCTTCGCAGGACGAGATTGACGCGCTGCTGGCTGCTGATTCCGGCAGCTCGCCGTCCAATCGCCTGCAAATGGAAGAGTTCGGCGCCTCGCCGAAAAACCACGAGCAAGTGACCCTCGACGGTCCGAACCTGGACGTGATCCTCGATATTCCGGTGTCGATTTCCATGGAAGTGGGCAGCACCGATATCAATATTCGCAACCTGCTGCAGCTCAACCAGGGCTCGGTGATCGAACTCGATCGCCTGGCCGGTGAGCCGCTGGACGTGCTGGTCAATGGCACGCTCATCGCCCATGGCGAAGTGGTGGTGGTCAACGAGAAGTTCGGCATCCGCCTGACGGACGTGATCAGCCCAAGCGAACGCATCAAGAAGCTGCGCTGAGTGAAAAGGGTCCTGGGTTTTTTGTTGGCATTGCCCTTGAGCGTCCTGGCGGCCGAACCGGTGGCCACGGCTGCCGCGACGCCGGCGGTGAGCAGTGGGGTGGCGGGGCAATTGACGCAGTTGGTGTTCGGCTTGCTGCTGGTGCTGGGGTTGATCTTCTTCCTCGCCTGGTTGCTGCGCCGGGTGCAGCAGGCAGGCCCTGCCGGCAAAGGCCAGGTGATCGAACTGATCGGTTCGCGCGCACTCGGTCCGCGTGATCGCTTGATGCTGGTGCAGGTGGGCAATGAGCAGATCCTGCTCGGCCTGAGCCCTGGCAGCATCACCGCCTTGCATGTGCTCAAGGAGCCGGTGCAGGTGCCGGCCAGTTCGGAAAAAGCCACCCCGGAGTTCGCCCTGCGCCTGATGGAGCTGATGGGCAAGGACCAGAAGGATAAGAAGTAATGGGTGCGCTACGCATCGTCTTGACGCTGGCCTTGCTGCTGGCTGCACCACTGGCATTGGCCGCCGATCCGTTGTCGATCCCGGCCATCACGCTCGGCACCAATGCCGACGGCGCCCAGGAGTACTCGGTCAGCCTGCAGATCCTGCTGATCATGACGGCGCTGAGTTTCATCCCGGCGTTTGTCATGCTGATGACCAGTTTCACCCGGATCATCATCGTCTTCTCGATCCTGCGCCAGGCCCTGGGCCTGCAGCAGACGCCGTCGAACCAGATCCTCACGGGCATGGCGCTGTTCCTGACCCTGTTCATCATGGCGCCGGTGTTCGACCGGGTTAACCAGGATGCCCTGCAGCCGTACCTGGCCGAGAAACTGACCGCCCAGGATGCCGTGGCCAAGGCCCAGGTGCCGATCAAGGACTTCATGCTGGCGCAGACCCGCAGCAGCGACCTTGAGCTGTTCATGCGCCTGTCCAAGCGCACCGACATCGCCTCCCCGGATCAGGCCCCGCTGACTATTCTGGTGCCGGCATTCGTCACCTCCGAGCTCAAGACCGCGTTCCAGATCGGCTTTATGATCTTCATTCCGTTCCTGATCATCGACCTGGTCGTGGCCAGTGTGCTGATGGCCATGGGTATGATGATGCTGTCGCCGCTGATTATTTCCCTGCCGTTCAAGATCATGCTGTTCGTGCTGGTAGATGGCTGGGCACTGATCATCGGCACGCTCGCCAGCAGCTTCGGCGGTGTGTCGCCATGACGCCGGAAGTAGCGGTAGACATCTTCCGCGAGGCGCTGTGGCTGACCACCATGATGGTGGCCGTGCTGGTGATCCCGAGCTTGCTGGTGGGGTTGCTGGTGGCGATGTTCCAGGCAGCGACCCAGATCAACGAACAAACGTTGAGCTTCCTGCCGCGACTGCTGGTGATGCTGGTCACGCTGATCGTTGCCGGGCCGTGGCTGGTGCAGACCTTCATGGAATACATCCTGCAGTTGTACGGCAGTATTCCCCAGGTCATTGGCTAAGCCATGCAGTCGCTGCTGCAACTGACCGATACCCAGATCAGCACCTGGGTGGCGACCTTCATGTTGCCGTTGTTTCGCGTCGGCGCGCTGCTGATGGTTATGCCCATTGTCGGCACGACCCTGGTGCCCACTCGCGTGCGCCTGTACTTCACGCTGGCCATTACCGTGGTGATCGTCCCGGGCCTGCCGCCGATGCCGCCGGTGAATGCGCTGGACCTCAGTGGCCTGCTGCTGATCGCCGAGCAGATTCTCATCGGGGCGATCCTGGGCTTTGCCTTGCAGCTGTTTTTCCAGGCATTCGTGGTCGCCGGGCAGATCGTCTCGATTCAGATGGGCATGGGCTTCGCCTCGATGGTCGACCCCGCCAACGGCGTCTCGGTGGCGGTGATCGGGCAGTTCTTCACCATGCTGGTCACGCTGCTCTTCCTGTCCATGAACGGCCATCTGGTGGTGTTCGAAATCCTCACCGAAAGCTTCACCACCTTGCCCGTCGGCAGTGGCCTGATGGTCACCCATTTCTGGGAGCTGGCGGGCAAGCTGGGCTGGGTCCTGGGGGCCGCATTGCTGCTGGTATTGCCGGCGATCACGGCGCTGCTGGTGGTCAACATCGCGTTTGGCGTGATGACCCGGGCCGCGCCGCAACTCAACATCTTCTCCATCGGCTTCCCGCTGACCCTGGTGCTCGGGCTGTTCATCGTCTGGGTCGGGCTTGCCGACATCATCAATCAGTATCAACCACTGGCCTCCGAGGCCCTGCAGTGGTTGCGCGAACTGGCACGGGCGCGCTGAGCCATGGCAGAGAGCGAGAGCGGTCAGGACAAGACAGAAGACCCCACGGAAAAAAAGAAAAAGGACGCCCGGGAGAAGGGCGAGATCGCCCGTTCCAAAGAGCTCAACACCCTGGCCATCATGCTCGCCGGTTCGGCCGCGCTGCTGATCTTCGGCGGGGCGCTCGCCCAGGAAATGATGGACCTGATGCGCATGAATTTCTCGCTGTCGCGCGAAGTCATCCTCGATCAGCGGTCCATGGGGACCTTCCTCCTGCATTCAGGGCTGATCGCCTTGCTGGCCATCCAGCCGGTGATGATCACGCTGTTGCTTGCGGCCCTGATCGGCCCGATTTCCCTGGGCGGCTGGCTGTTCTCCGCCGGCACCATGGCGCCCAAGTTCAGCCGCATGAACCCCGGCGCCGGGCTCAAGCGCATGTTCTCGTCGAAGGCCGTGGTAGAGCTGCTCAAGGCCCTGGCCAAGTTCTTCATCATCCTGTTCGTGGCCCTGGCCGTGTTGTCCTCGGACATCGACGACCTCTTGCGCATCGCCCACGAACCGCTGGACATGGCGATCATCCACAGCCTGCAGGTGGTCGGCTGGAGCTCGTTGTGGATGGCTTGCGGCCTGATCATCATCGCCGCCGTGGACGTGCCGGTGCAGCTGTGGGAAAGCGCCAAGAAACTGAAGATGACCAAGCAGGAAGTGCGCGACGAGCACAAGGACCAGGAAGGGCGGCCGGAGGTCAAGCAGCGCATTCGGCAACTGCAGCGCGACATGTCCCAGCGCCGGATGATGGCGGCCATTCCTGATGCCGACGTGGTCATCACCAACCCGACTCACTACGCCGTGGCGCTCAAGTACGACCCGGACAAGGGCGGGGCGCCGATGCTGGTGGCCAAGGGCAGCGATTTCCTGGCGTTGAAGATGCGTGAAATTGCCGTGGCGAATAATGTGCTGCTGCTGGAATCGCCGGCGTTGGCGCGGTCGATCTACTACTCCACGGAGCTGGACCAGGAAATACCCGGTGGCTTGTACCTGGCCGTTGCCCAGGTACTGGCGTATGTCTATCAGATTCGCCAATACAAGGCAGGCAGGGGCAAGCGCCCGGACCCGCTCAAGGATGACTTGCCGATTCCGCCGGACCTGCGGCGCGATTCTTGAGTTGTGTGCGGGTGATGCCGGCCCCCACTGGAGCAGGAACAACCGCCCAATCACCCGACGATACACAACCTGTGGGAGCGGGCTTGCCCGCGATGAGGCCCGCCCAGGCAACACCACAATCCCTGAATAAACCCCTCTGCTTCAACACTCCGCGAAAGTTGGAAGGTTTCTTGCAATAGCGGCTTTGCGCCTGCTTCTGGCGTCAAAAGTTTGCTTTACAGGAACGAGGAAAATCGGTGGATCGCTCTCAGTTATTCAACAGTGCTCGCACAAACGTTGCCGACTTAAGTCGGGGCAATCTGGGCGTGCCGTTGTTGCTGCTGGTCATGCTGGCGATGATGATGTTGCCGATGCCGCCGTTCCTGCTGGACGTGTTCTTCACGTTCAACATTGCGTTGTCCATCGTGGTCCTGCTGGTGTGCGTCTACGCGTTGCGGCCGCTGGATTTTGCGGTATTCCCCACCATCCTGCTGGTGGCGACGCTGCTACGGCTGGCGTTGAACGTGGCCTCCACACGCGTGGTGATGCTGCACGGCCAGGACGGTCACGCCGCTGCGGGCAAGGTGATCCAGGCCTTCGGTGAGGTGGTGATCGGCGGCAACTACGTGGTCGGTATCGTGGTGTTCGCGATCCTGATGATCATCAACTTCGTCGTGGTGACCAAGGGTGCCGGGCGGATTTCCGAGGTGAGCGCACGTTTCACCCTCGATGCGATGCCCGGCAAGCAGATGGCGATCGACGCCGACCTCAATGCCGGTTTGATCGACCAGAACCAGGCCAAGGCGCGCCGTTCGGAAGTGGCCCAGGAAGCCGAGTTCTACGGTTCGATGGACGGTGCCAGCAAGTTTGTGCGCGGTGACGCCATTGCCGGCCTGTTGATTCTGTTTATCAACCTGATCGGCGGCATGGCGGTGGGTATCTTCCAGCACGGCATGACGTTTGCCGACGCCGGTAAGGTGTACGCGCTGCTGACCATCGGTGACGGTTTGGTGGCGCAATTGCCATCACTGCTGTTGTCCACCGCAGCGGCAATCATGGTGACCCGTGCTTCCGGTTCGGAAGACATGGGCAAACAGATCAGTCGCCAGATGTTCGCCTCGCCCAAGGCCCTGGCCGTGGCCGCCGGCTTGATGGCGGTGATGGGTCTGGTGCCCGGCATGCCGCACTTTTCCTTCCTGAGCATGGCGGCGCTGGCGGCAGGTGGTGCGTACCTGTTCTGGAAGAAGCAGAACGGCGTCAAGGTGCAGGCCCTGGAAGAGGTCAAGCGCCAGCAGGAACTGCTGCCATCGCCGGCCCGCGCCCAGGAAACCAAGGAACTTGGCTGGGACGACGTGACGCCGATCGACATGATTGGCCTGGAAGTGGGCTATCGCCTGATTCCGCTGGTCGACCGCAATCAGGGTGGGCAGTTGCTCGCGCGGATCAAGGGCGTGCGAAAGAAGCTGTCCCAGGACCTGGGTTTCCTGATGCCCACTGTGCACATTCGTGACAACCTCGACCTGGCGCCGAGTGCCTATCGCCTGACCCTGATGGGCGTGATCCTGGCCGAGGCGGAGATTTACCCGGACCGCGAACTGGCGATCAACCCGGGGCAGGTCTACGGCACGCTCAACGGCATCACCGCCAAAGATCCGGCTTTTGGTCTGGAGGCGGTCTGGATTGAAGTCAGCCAACGTGCCCAGGCGCAGTCGCTGGGATACACTGTGGTCGATGCCAGTACAGTAGTGGCCACTCACTTGAACCAGATTCTGTACAAGCACTCCAGCGAGCTGATCGGGCACGAAGAAGTGCAGCAACTCATGCAATTGCTGGCCAAAAGCTCGCCCAAGCTGGCAGAAGAGCTGGTGCCGGGCGTGGTGTCGCTGTCGCAGTTGCTCAAGGTGCTGCAGGCTTTGCTCGCCGAACAGGTGCCGGTTCGGGACATTCGCAGCATCGCCGAGGCCATCGCGAACAACGCGGCCAAGAGTCAAGATACCGCCGCGTTGGTGGCTGCCGTGCGGGTCGGCGTATCCCGCGCAATCGTCCAAAGCATTGTAGGTACTGACTCCGAGCTGCCAGTTATCACGCTGGAGCCAAGGTTGGAACAGATATTGCTCAATAGTCTGCAGAAGGCAGGACAGGGCTCGGAAGAGGGCGTCCTGCTGGAGCCAAGCATGGCTGAGAAGCTGCAGCGTTCGTTGATCGATGCCGCGCAGCGTCAGGAAATGCAAGGTCAACCGGTGATTCTGCTGGTGGCCGGTCCGGTTCGCGCGATGCTCTCGCGGTTCGGTCGGCTGGCAGTCCCGGGTTTGCACGTGTTGGCGTATCAGGAAATCCCTGACAACAAGCAAGTGACCATCGTTGCGACAGTAGGGCCCAACGGCTGAGGTAGTGGTTTATGCAAGTTAAGCGTTTTTTCGCCGCCGATATGCGTCAGGCCATGAAACTGGTTCGTGACGAGCTGGGCGCCGATGCCGCGATCATCGGCAACCGCCGAATCGCCGGCGGCGTGGAGCTGACGGCTGCCCTCGATTACAAGCTGTCGGCGCTGGCACCGCGGGTTCCGAACATGGAACTCGAGGACGAATTGCGCAAGACCCAGTCGCGGATCGTCACCGCCCAGGCCGAACTGAGCCTGCGCAGCGAAGGCGAGAGCGACAAGGCCACCAATCGCCAGCTGTTCGCCGGCTTGCCCCTGACTGCCGCCGAACCGCTGGTCGAACCCACCTACACCGAGCCTGCACGCCCGGCGCCGGCGCCCGCTGCCACTGGCGGTGTCGATCCGCGTGCATTTGACTCGATGCGCTTTGAACTCAACAGCCTGCGCGAACTGATGGAAGTGCAGTTGGGCTCCCTGGCGTGGAATCAGCTGCAAGGCAGCCGCCCGGCCCAGGCCAACCTGTGGCGCCGGCTGCAACGCATTGGCCTGTCCGGTCCGCTGTCGCGGGATCTGCTGGCAATGATCGGCGACATTGACGAGCCTCGCCAGGCCTGGCGCATGCTGCTGGCGCACCTGGCGCGGATGATCGCCACACCGGAAATCGAACCCCTGGAAGAGGGTGGCGTGATTGCCATGGTCGGCCCTGCCGGCATGGGCAAGACCACCACCCTGGCCAAACTCGCTGCCCGCTACGTGCTCAAGTACGGCGCGCAGAACATTGCGCTGGTGAGCATGGACAGCTACCGGATCGGCGCCCAGGAACAGCTCAAGACCCTGGGCCGCATCCTCAATGTGCCGGTGACTCATGTCGACCCGGGGCAGTCGCTGGTGCAGGCGCTGGAGCCTTTGTTGCGCAAGCGTGTGGTGTTGATCGATACCGCCGGCCTGCAGGCCAGCGATCCGGCACTGCGCATGCAGCTCGAAAGCCTGGCCGGACGTGGCATCAAGTCAAAAAATTACCTGGTCCTCGCAACCACCAGCCAGAAACAGGTTCTAACCGCCGCTTATCACAGTTACAAGCGCTGCGGGCTCGCCGGCTGCATCCTGACTAAACTGGATGAAACGGCCAGTCTGGGCGATGTGTTGAGCCTGGCCATCAGTCATGAACTGCCGGTGGCCTACCTGACCGATGGGCCACGGATCCCGGATGACTTGCATCTGCCGCGGCGTCATCAATTGGTCAGTCGCGCAGTCAGCGTGCAAATGCAGGAAGAACCCAGCGAAGAAGCCATGGCTGACATGTTCGCTGATATTTACCACAGTCCCACCAAGCAGGTTGGCTGAGGTATTAATGAATCGTTTTTGTACCTACATCGATGGTCTGCCATGCATTGTTCAGATGATGAACGCGCAGCCAGTAATGTGGCCTCCGTCTATGCAAGACAAGGTAAAGAAATAACATGGGCAGCATGCATCCCGTACAGGTGATCGCGGTGACCGGCGGCAAAGGTGGCGTCGGCAAAACTAACGTGTCAGTGAACTTGTCGCTGGCTTTGGCTGAGCTCGGACGGCGCGTCATGCTTCTGGACGCCGACCTTGGGCTGGCGAACGTCGACGTCCTTTTGGGGCTGACACCCAAACGTACCCTGGCCGACGTGATCGAAGGCCGCTGTGAGCTGCGCGACGTTCTGTTGCAAGGCCCGGGCGGCATTCGTATCGTGCCGGCCGCGTCCGGCACCCAGAGCATGGTGCACCTGACACCGGCTCAACACGCCGGCCTGATCCAGGCCTTCAGCGACATCGGCGATAACCTCGATGTGCTGGTGATCGACACGGCTGCGGGCATTGGTGATTCGGTGGTCAGCTTTGTGCGCGCCGCCCAGGAAGTCCTGCTGGTGGTGTGCGACGAGCCGACCTCGATCACTGACGCCTATGCGTTGATCAAGTTGCTCAACCGCGACTACGGCATGAACCGCTTCCGCGTCCTGGCCAATATGGCCCAGAGCCCGCAGGAAGGGCGCAACCTGTTCGCCAAGTTGACCAAGGTCACGGACCGCTTCCTCGACGTCGCCCTGCAATATGTCGGCGCGGTGCCATACGACGAAAGCGTGCGCAAGGCCGTGCAAAAACAGCGTGCGGTTTACGAAGCGTTTCCGCGTTCCAAATGTTCGCTGGCGTTCAAGGCGATCGCGCAGAAGGTCGATACCTGGCCGCTGCCGGCGAACCCGCGCGGGCACCTGGAATTTTTCGTTGAGCGCCTCGTACAACAAACGGCAGGGCCGGTGCTATGACCGCCAGTGGCTATAACCTCTACAAGATATCGGCCCGCGATGCGCAGTGCGAGCTGATCGAGCGTTACGCGCCACTGGTAAAACGGATTGCCTACCACCTGTTGGCGCGTTTGCCGGCCAGTGTCCAGGTCGAAGACCTGATCCAGGCCGGGATGATCGGCCTGCTTGAAGTATCCACCAAATACGACGCCAGCAAAGGCGCGAGTTTCGAGACGTACGCGGGCATTCGAATCCGCGGCGCGATGCTCGATGAAGTGCGCAAGGGGGACTGGGCGCCACGTTCGGTCCACCGCAATACCCGAATGGTCAGCGACGCAATTCGCTCGATTGAAGCTAAAACAGGTCGCGACGCTAAAGATCACGAAGTTGCGGCCGAACTCCAATTGAGTCTTGACGATTATTACGGGATTTTGAACGACACCCTGGGCAGCCGCCTCTTCAGTTTCGACGACCTGTTGCAGGACGGCGAACACGAAGGGCTGCACGAGGATGGAGCAAGTGCTCATACGGAGCCGTCGCGTGACCTGGAAGATGAACGCTTCCAGGCCGCGCTGGCGGACGCGATTGCCAATTTGCCGGAGCGTGAGCGACTGGTGTTGGCGCTGTACTACGACGAAGAGCTGAACCTCAAGGAAATCGGTGAGGTCCTGGGTGTCAGCGAATCTCGGGTCAGCCAGTTACACAGCCAGTGCGCGGCCCGTTTGCGGGGGCGTTTGGGGGAGTGGCGAGCGCGCTGAAGGCAGTGTGGGGACACTGCGAACGGGCTGGCGGGTGTTAAACGCGCCGGTCGCGATCTGTTGTGCTCCAGACAGTCATCGAGTGTTTTGCCGGATTGAATGAAATGGCGTGTCCAGGTGCTGGGCGCGTTTAAGACTGCTTGGAGGTCGAATTGGACAAGAACATGAAAATCCTCATCGTTGATGACTTCTCAACGATGCGGCGGATCATAAAAAACCTGTTGCGTGACCTTGGGTTCACCAACACGGTCGAGGCGGATGACGGCACTACGGCCATTCCGGTCCTCAACAGCGGTAGCATCGACTTTCTGGTAACGGACTGGAACATGCCCGGCATGACCGGCATCGATCTGCTGCGCCACGTGCGTGCCGACGAAAAGCTCAAGCACCTGCCAGTGCTGATGGTGACCGCCGAAGCCAAGCGCGAGCAAATCATTGAAGCAGCCCAGGCCGGTGTTAACGGCTATGTGGTCAAGCCCTTCACGGCCCAGGCGTTGAAAGAAAAAATCGAAAAGATTTTCGAACGCATAGGCTGAGTCACTGCGCCACGGGGGAGCTATGGAGCAAAAAGAAATTTCACAGGGCGATTTCGAATCGACCCTGAAAAAACACGCCGTCGAATTGGTCGAGAGCCTTGAAAAAGGCAAGTTCGGCGACGCCGTGCAACTGATCCATGAGCTCAACCAGACCCGTGACCGCGGCCTGTACCAGGAGGTGGGCAAGCTCACCCGCGAGTTGCATAGCGCGATCGTCAATTTCCAGATTGATCCGAATATGCCGCAAGCCGAGGAGGTCTCTCAGATCACCGACGCCACCGAGCGCCTGGGGTACGTGGTCAAGCTCACCGAAGCCGCCGCCAACCGCACCATGGACCTGGTGGAAAACGCCACGCCGCTGGTTAACAGCCTGAGCCAGGAAGCCGAGGCCTTGAGCACGGACTGGGGACGGTTCATGCGCCGCGAAGTCGGGGCCGAAGAGTTCCGCGAGCTGGCCCGGCGGGTCGACGGTTTCCTGACACGCAGCAGCGAAGACAATCGCGTGGTGGCGGGCAACCTCAACGACATTCTGCTCGCTCAGGATTACCAGGACCTCACCGGCCAGGTGATCAAGCGCGTGACTCAATTGGTCACCGAAGTTGAAAGCAATCTGCTCAAGCTCGTGCTGATGGCCAGTCAGGTGGACCGCTTTGCGGGCATCGAACATGACCGTCAAGCGATGCACGCGGAAAAAGATCCACAAAAACATCTCTCTCAGGGTGAAGGTCCGCAGATTCATGCCGATAAAAGAGAAGACGTTATGTCCGGTCAGGACGATGTGGACGATTTGCTATCCAGCCTTGGATTTTAGACCTGTAGGAGCACCCCATTAATGAGCTTCGGCGCCGATGAAGAGATCCTTCAGGATTTCCTGGTTGAGGCCGGCGAGATTCTAGAGCAACTGTCCGAACAACTGGTCGAGCTGGAAAGCCGACCGGATGATGCGGATTTGCTCAATGCAATTTTTCGCGGTTTTCACACTGTAAAAGGGGGCGCCGGCTTCCTCCAGCTCAACGAGCTGGTGGAGTGCTGTCACATCGCCGAGAACGTGTTCGACATCCTGCGCAAGGGTGAGCGTCGCGTCGACTCGGAACTGATGGACGTAGTTCTCGAAGCACTGGACGCGGTGAACGGCATGTTCACCGAAGTCCGCGAGCGCAGCCCGATCACGGCGGCCACGCCTGAGTTGCTGGCAGCCCTGGCCCGTCTGGCCGAGCCGCAATCGGCCGACGAAGCCGCACCGGTTGCCGAAGTGGCGCCGGTGGCAGAAAGCACATCGGGTGACATTACCGACAACGAATTCGAGCAACTGCTGGACTCGTTGAACGCCGTCAAGGCCCAGGCCGAGGCGGCGCCTGCCGCACCAGCACCCGTCAGCACCACGGCTGCAGCCAGCGACGAAATCACCGACGACGAGTTCGAGTCGTTGCTCGATCAGTTGCACGGTAAAGGCCAGTTCGCCATCGACGCCGTGGTTGCCCCGGCGGCACCTGCCGCACCGGCTGCACCAAAGGCCGCAGGCGACAGCTCGGACATCACCGACGAAGAATTCGAAGCACTGCTCGATCAGCTCCATGGCAAGGGTAACTTCGCCGTCGAAGCGCTGGAGTCGGCGATTGCGTCGGCGCCCGTCGCGGCAGCACCAGTCGCCGCCGCAGTGGGCAGCGACCTGATCTCCGATCACGAATTCGAAGCGCTGCTCGACGAATTGCACGGTAAAGGCAAGTTCTCCGAAGTCGGCACGGCTACGGTCGCTGCCAGTGCTGCTGTTGCCGCGCCGGTAGCCAAGGCCGCAGCGCCCAAGCCGGTGGCGAAAGCCCCTGAGCCAAAAGCCGAAGCCGCCAAGCCTGCCCCGGCTCGCGCACCGGCCACGCCGCCGGCGGAAAAGCCGGCCAGCGAAGCCGAGACTACCGTGCGGGTCGATACCGCACGCCTCGACGAAATCATGAACATGGTCGGCGAACTGGTGCTGGTGCGTAACCGCCTGGTGCGCCTGGGTGCCAACAGCGCCGACGAGGCAATGTCCAAGGCCGTGTCCAACCTCGACGTGGTCACGGCGGACCTGCAAACCGCGGTGATGAAGACCCGCATGCAGCCAATCAAGAAGGTCTTCGGGCGTTTCCCGCGCCTGGTTCGCGACCTGGCTCGCCAGCTCAAGAAAGAGATCAACCTGGAACTGGTCGGCGAAGAAACCGACCTCGACAAGAACCTCGTCGAGGCCCTCGCCGACCCGCTGGTCCACTTGGTACGCAACGCCGTCGACCACGGTATCGAGTCGCCGGAAGAGCGCGAAGCCGCGGGCAAGTCCCGTGGTGGCAAGGTCATTCTTGCGGCCGAGCAGGAAGGCGACCACATCCTGTTGTCGATTTCCGATGACGGCAAAGGCATGGACCCCAACATCCTGCGCGCCATTGCGGTCAAACGCGGGGTCATGGACAAGGACGCCGCCGATCGCCTGAGCGACACCGAGTGCTACAACCTGATTTTTGCCCCGGGCTTCTCGACCAAGACCGAGATCTCCGACGTGTCAGGGCGTGGCGTGGGCATGGACGTGGTGAAAACCAAGATCTCCCAGCTCAACGGCTCGATCAACATTTACTCGGCCAAGGGCCAGGGCTCGAAGATCGTCATCAAGGTGCCGTTGACCCTGGCGATCATGCCGACGCTGATGGTCATGCTCGGCAACCAGGCGTTCGCGTTCCCGCTGGTGAACGTCAACGAGATCTTCCACCTCGACCTGTCGCGCACCAACGTGGTCGATGGCCAGGAAGTGGTGATCGTGCGCGACAAGGCGTTGCCACTGTTCTACCTCAAGCGCTGGCTGGTCGCTTCCGCCGCTCATGAAGAGCAGCGTGAAGGCCATGTGGTGATCCTTTCGGTGGGCACCCAGCGGATCGGCTTTGTCGTCGATCAACTGGTAGGCCAGGAAGAAGTGGTCATCAAGCCATTGGGCAAGATGCTCCAGGGAACCCCGGGCATGTCGGGCGCCACCATCACCGGTGATGGCCGTATTGCGCTGATTCTCGATGTTCCGAGCATGCTCAAGCGTTACGCCACCCGGCGTATTTGATTCTGGTGGAGCAGGGCGATCGCGCCTTCGCTCCATCTAACGGAGTGTTTATGGCAGTCAAGGTCCTGGTGGTGGACGATTCGGGTTTTTTCCGTCGCCGCGTCTCGGAAATTCTTTCGGCGGATCCGAACATCCAGGTCGTCGGTACCGCGACCAACGGCAAAGAGGCGATCGACCAGGCGTTGGCCCTCAAGCCGGATGTGATCACCATGGACTACGAGATGCCCATGATGGACGGCATCACGGCGGTGCGGCACATCATGCAACGCTGCCCGACCCCGGTATTGATGTTCTCCTCGCTGACGCACGAAGGCGCCCGGGTCACCCTGGATGCGCTGGACGCTGGTGCGGTGGATTTCCTGCCGAAGAATTTCGAAGACATCTCGCGCAACCCGGACAAGGTCAAGCAACTGCTGTGCGAGAAGATCCATACCCTCTCGCGCAGTAATCGGCGCGCCGGTGCCTACAGTGCGCCGGCCCCCGTTGCCGCGCCCGTAGCCGCACCTGCGCCCGCGCCGTCGAGCGTTGGCAGTTACAGCAGCAGTGCGCCTGCGCGTCCGGCACCGGCACCGATTGCCTCGCGCGCCCCGGCCCCGGCCCCGTCGTCGCCTGCCCCCAAGCGCAAGGGCTATAAGCTGGTGGCAATCGGTACGTCCACTGGCGGCCCGGTCGCGCTGCAACGGGTACTGACCCAGTTGCCCGCGAATTTCCCGGCGCCCATCGTGCTGGTGCAGCACATGCCGGCGGCGTTTACCAAGGCCTTTGCCGAACGCCTGGACAAACTCTGCCGCATCCACGTGAAGGAAGCCGAAGACGGCGACATCCTGCGTCCGGGCCTGGCGCTGCTGGCGCCGGGCGGCAAGCAGATGATGATCGACGGTCGTGGCGCGGTGAAGATTCTGCCGGGCGACGAGCGCCTCAACTACAAGCCGTGCGTGGACATCACCTTCGGTTCGGCGGCCAAATCCTACGGTGACAAAGTTCTGGCGGTGGTACTGACCGGCATGGGGGCCGACGGCCGCGAAGGCGCGCGCCTGCTCAAACAGGGGGGCAGCACCATCTGGGCCCAGGATGAAGCCAGCTGCGTGATCTACGGGATGCCCATGGCCATCGTCAAGGCCGAGCTCGCCGACGCGGTGTACAGCCTGGACGAAATCGGCAGGCATCTGGTCGAGGCGTGTGTCTAATGGATGTACTGAGCCTCATCGGGATCATCATGGCGTTCGTCGCCATCATCGGCGGCAACTACCTGGAAGGTGGTCACCTCGGCGCACTGGCGAACGGTCCGGCGGCACTGATCGTTATCGGCGGTACCGTCGGTGCGGCGCTGCTGCAGTCGCCGATGAGCGCCTTCAAGCGCGCGATGCAAATCCTGGTGTGGATTCTGTTCCCGCCGCGGGTCGACCTGGCCGGTGGCGTCGATCGCGTGGTCAACTGGAGCCTCACCGCCCGCAAGGAAGGGCTGCTGGGCCTGGAAGGGGTGGCCGACGCCGAACCCGACAACTACTCGCGCAAGGGCTTGCAACTCCTGGTCGATGGCGCAGAGCCTGAGGCCATCCGCAGCATCCTCGAGGTCGATTTCTATACTCAGGAAAGCCGGGACATCGAGGCGGCCAAAGTCTTTGAAAGCATGGGCGGCTACGCGCCGACCATCGGCATCATCGGTGCGGTAATGGGCCTGATTCACGTCATGGGCAATCTGGCCGATCCGTCGCAACTGGGCAGCGGCATTGCCGTTGCGTTCGTTGCCACCATCTACGGCGTGGCCAGCGCCAACCTGGTGCTGTTGCCCATCGCTGCCAAACTCAAGGCCATCGCCCTGCGGCAGTCGCGTTATCGCGAAATGTTGCTGGAAGGCATTCTGTCGATCGCCGAAGGTGAAAACCCTCGCTCTATCGAATTGAAGCTCCAGGGCTTCATGGATTGATGGGGGTTATGGAAGATGGCACGTCGCCGGCAACCTGAAGAACATGTGAACCATGAGCGCTGGCTGGTTTCCTACGCCGACTTCATCACGCTGCTGTTCGCGTTTTTCGTGGTGATGTACTCGATCTCGTCGATCAACGAAGGCAAGTACAAGGTGATTTCCGAGGCGCTGATCGGCGTGTTCAACGACTCCGATCGAGCGCTGAAACCCATCCCCATCGGCGATGAACGCCCCAAGACCGTGACCCCCGCCAAGCCTCTGGTCAAGGACAGCGAGCAGGTCGACGCCGGCATCGCGCAGGCGGGTGAAAACCCTCTGCAAAGCATTGCCGATGATATCAGTGCCGCGTTCGGCGACCTGATCAGCTCCAACCAGATGACCGTGCGTGGCAACGAGTTGTGGGTGGAGATCGAACTCAATTCCAGCCTGTTGTTCGGCAGCGGCGACGCCATGCCCAGCGACATCGCCTTTAACATCATCGACAAGGTCGCGGCCATCCTGAAGCCGTTCGACAACCCCATCCATGTCGAAGGCTTTACCGACGATCAACCGATTCGGACCGCGCAATACCCCACCAACTGGGAGCTGTCTTCTGCCCGCTCGGCGAGCATCGTGCGCATGCTGGCGATGCAGGGAGTGAACCCGGGGCGTCTGGCGTCGGTGGGTTATGGCGAGTTCCAGCCGGTGGCCAATAACGCCACCGCTGAAGGCCGCGCGCGCAACCGGCGGGTGGTGCTGGTGGTGTCACGAAACCTGGATGTACGGCGCAGCCTGACAGGCACCGGTACCGCCAATGCACAACCGGATGCTGCATTGAAGCGTGCTGGCACACAAACTGCACCTGCACCGGTCAAGCCGCCGGGACGAGAGAGCGCCGTCAATTCTCCGTCACCCGCATTAACACGCTGAGCTATTTCTCGGTCGGCATTTCGACCGGGAGGAATCATTCGAATGAGAGTCTGGGCAGTCGCCAATCAAAAGGGTGGTGTTGGTAAAACCACATCCTCCATCGCTTTAGCCGGGTTGCTGGCCGAGGCGGGCAAGCGTGTGGTCGTGGTCGACCTCGATCCCCACGGCTCCATGACCAGCTATTTCGGGTATGACCCCGACGCCCTGGAGCACAGCAGCTACGACCTGTTCCTGCACAAGGGCAGCGTCCCCGCCGGGTTGCCGGGTCAACTGTTGTTGCCCACCAGCCATGAGAACATCTCGCTGCTGCCTTCGAGCACCGCCCTGGCGACCCTGGAACGGCAGTCGCCGGGCCAGAGTGGCCTGGGCCTGGTGATCGCCAAGAGTCTGGCGCAGTTGTGGCAAGACTTCGATTACGCGGTCATCGACAGCCCGCCGCTGCTGGGGGTGCTGATGGTTAACGCCCTCGCCGCGAGCCAGCAGTTGGTGATCCCGGTGCAGACCGAGCATCTGGCCGTCAAGGGCCTGGAACGCATGGTCAACACCCTGGCGATGATCAACCGTTCGCGCAAACAGCCGCTGCCGTTCAGCATCGTGCCGACCCTGTTCGATCGACGGACCCAGGCGTCCATTGGCACGCTGCGAGTGGTGCGCGACATGTTCCCGGAAGAAACCTGGCAGGGTTATATCCCGGTCGACACGCGCCTGCGTGATGCCAGCCGTGCCGGTCTCACGCCGTCGCAGTTCGATGGCAAGAGCCGCGGCGTATTGGCGTATCGCTCGTTGCTCAAGCATTTGCTGGAGCAGCAGCTTGTCCCGGCGGTGGCGTAGATGAACCCGATCCCAGCAGGAGCTGCCGCAGGCTGCGATCTTTCGATCTTGCCTGGCGGCATCCTTGAAAAAAACCAGATCGGCAGATCGAAACCTGCGGCAGCTCCTACGGTGGAGGTGTGTCTGTGAATCGGCCGGTCAAGATCACGTCACGTCCGCAACTGGCGTTGCAGTCCTACCTGGACAGCCTGCTGATGGACGCGACCGAAGACCTGCCGGTTGAAGTTCAAGCGCCTGTTGAAGCGGTCGAAGTCGAAGCGACTCTGGACGAGTTCCAGGCGGCAGTGCTTGAAGAGCAGGTCCGGGATGCGCGTAAGCCAGAGGCGGTTGTTGCTCCGGTAGTGGCTGCGGTTGAAGAGGTTCAGGTTGAGCAGGCCAGGGTAGTGCTGGTAGAAGCACCTGCGCTGGCCCTGGCATCCGTGTCGACCATCGCGCCGCTGCTTCAGGCCCTGGTTCCACCGGTTGTCGAAGTCCACCTGCCGCCCGGTAACAGGCTGCCGCCGGCGGACAGCAATGGCAGGCCCGCCTGGGCCGCCGAGCCCTTCGAATGCCTGTTGTTCGATGTGGCCGGGTTGACCCTGGCGGTGCCGCTGGTGTGCCTGGGCTCGATCTACTCGCTGGAAGGCCATGAGCTGACACCCTTGTTCGGCCAGCCGGATTGGTTTCTCGGGATTCTGCCGAGCCAGGCCGGTAACCTGAAAGTCCTCGATACCGCGCGCTGGGTCATGCCCGACCGCTACCGCGACGATTTTCGCCAGGGCCTGCAATACGTGATTTCGGTCCAGGGTTACGAATGGGGGCTGGCGGTGCATCAGGTCAGCCGCTCCCTGCGCCTGGACCCGAATGAAATCAAATGGCGCAGCCAACGGGGCCAACGCCCCTGGCTGGCCGGTACCGTGATTGAACACATGTGTGCGTTGCTTGATGTTGCCGAGTTGGCGGAGTTGATAGCCAGCGGCGGGGCAAGGCACATGGGCGGCAAAAAGCCAGCCCACACACCGACATAACAAACAGGCAGCGACCTATCGAGGGCCGCTGTGCCGAACACACACCGCCACGGCGGTTTTTTGAGGGGTCAGGGTATGAATGACAAGGCGACGGCGGCAAAGGGTTCTGAAGATCCGATCCTGCAATGGGTAACCTTCAAGCTGGACAATGAAACCTACGGCATCAACGTAATGCGCGTTCAGGAAGTACTGCGCTACACCGAGATCGCCCCGGTTCCGGGTGCCCCAAGCTACGTGCTCGGCATCATCAACCTGCGCGGTAATGTCGTCACCGTGATCGACACCCGTCAGCGCTTCGGCCTGATGAACGCCGAGATCAGCGACAACACCCGCATCGTCATCATCGAAGCCGACAAGCAAGTGGTCGGGATCATGGTCGACAGCGTGGCGGAAGTGGTTTACCTGCGTCAGTCGGAAATCGAAACCGCGCCTAACGTCGGGAATGAAGAGTCCGCCAAGTTCATTCAGGGCGTGTGCAACAAGAACAACGAACTGCTGATCCTGGTCGAGCTGGACAAGATGATGAGCGAAGAAGAATGGTCGGACCTGGAGAACATCTGATTGATTCTTGAGGTCGCGGTCATTGTCCTGTTCCTTTTGTGGGCAGGCACCCTGGCAATGTTCCTGGCGTACGTGCGTACGCAAAAACCGCTCGCGGCGAAACAGGTCGAGGGCGACGCGCTGCGCGATCAGCGGATCAAGGACCTGACCCGACGCGTCGAGAACTACCAGGACGGTAACGTGCGCATGGGCCAGGAACTGCAGGAACTGCGCGCGGTAGTCGGGCCAATACCGGACAAGCTGGTGGCGCTTGAGCAGCGCGACCCGTCGAGCCTGTCCTTTGCCCAGGCAGCGCGCCTGGTTGGCATGGGCGCCAGCGCCGAAGAGCTGACGGCGTCCTGTGGCCTGACCCAGGCCGAGGCGGAGTTGATGCGCAAGTTGCACAAGAGCTGATAGATCAAAAGATCGCAGCCTCGTTTCACTCGACAGCGCCTACGGGACTGTAAGCGTTCCACTGTAGGAGCTGCCGAGTGAAACGAGGCTGCGATCTTTTACAAACGGCACCTCAATAATCATCCCCACGTGCAGTCACGTCCTTCTCCACCATCGGCGCATCCGGATCCTGCCCTTGCGGAAATTTCCCCTTCAACCTCCAGGCAAACGCAATAATCTCCGCAATCGTTCGATACAACTCTTCCGGAATACTCTCGCCCAACTCCATTCGCGCCAGCAACTTCACCAGTTCGGCGTTCTCGTAGATGGGTACTTCGTAATCACGGGCAATCTTCAGGATGGCTTCGGCCAGGGCATCGTCGCCTTTGGCCGTGAGCGTCGGGGCGTGGGTGCCGTCGTACTTGAGGGCGATGGCCTGGCGTGGGGTGTCGGAATGGCTCATGCGGTTTCATCCACCCAGCGTTGTTCGAGACGGGTTTGCGGGCCTTGGGGTGGGGTTCCGAGGTGACAGTCGATGTCGCCCACGTTCAGGCCAGAATCGAGCAGTTGTTGCCGCAGGGCTGCCAGGTTGCTTTCGATCAGGCTGGCGGTGTACGGCCGCTCGGCCCACAGCTGGCCAGACAGGCTGCCACTGATCAGCTGGGCCTGAACCTGCAACGGCCCCAGCGGTTCCATGTCGAACGCCAGCTCGACTCGCCACAGTTGCTGCTTGGGTGGGCGTTCTTCATGACGATCTTTTGGCTGTTCTTTTTCCGGCGCGTCTTCACGCTGGAATTTGACCTGCAGCGGCACAATGTCCTGCAGGTTGCGCATCGGGATTTCCAGCTGCCAGGTACTCATCAAGCGCCCGTCGGCGGTCACCCCTGTCTGTTCCAGGCTCGACAGCTGGTGACTTTGCAGGCGCGATACTGCAGCGGCCGCCAAGCGCAGCAGGTGTTCGAGATCATCCTCACCTTCGGCACTCTGCAACAGGCGATCGGCCAGCGGAAAGCTGGTCGGCGAGGGCTTGGCGCTCACCTGGCTGAGCATGCCCAGGGCATTGCGCATGAAGCTCGGCATGGCCTGGGCCAGGGTGTTGGCGGCAATGATCGCGTTCATGTGCGTGTTGGGGGCCGGGCTCAGTTGGGCGATCAGCCTGAGCAGATCACCTTTCATATCCGGGGCCAGCGACGGATTCAGCCCGCCCAGGAGCTTTGATTCGAGGAACACGCCGCTGTTCGCCAGGGCCAGCGCCAGGCCTTTCGGGCTGCTCAATTGCTGAATATCCGGCAGACCAGCGAGCAGCTTTTCGGCAGCGGCGCGCAAGTCGCTGGAGGTCTGGCTCCCGGCGGGCAGGTTCTGCAGAAGCTTCAGCAGGCCGTCCAGGGAGCCTTGCCGGCTGTGCTGGCTGGCCAGTTGCTGGGTCACTGCCAGTTGCTCCGAGCGGCTGCCGAGCGGGACGAATTTGAGTGTCTGGCTGTCTTGCACCAGGGCGCTGAGCAAAGTGCCGATGCGCAGTGGCGTCGGGCTGTCGATGCTCAAGGTACTGCCGCTCAGAGCAGTGTTGAGCAGGCCGACCATTGAGCGATACACCGTGGGCTGGCCGGATTCCTGCGGCAGCACCTGGGACGTCAGGACCTTGCCTTGCAGCAGCGTGCCGGCGGGCAATTGCGCCGGGTCGAGGCGGGTGAGGGTGGCCGCGCCAGAGGCGAGGGCCTGTTGCAGGGTGATCGCCAGGTTGCCCGCCGAGGGTTGTGTGATTGCCAGGCTGGAGCCTTGGGGCAAAGGCTGGGCACTGATGGCCTGGAGCGTCGTCTGGCGCCCGTTCTCCAGGGTGATCTTGAGCAGCAATTGAAAGGCCTGGTCGGCCTGCTTGAGTGACAGCACTTCGGCGTTGGCGGATTGGCCGGCGGATATCAGGCCCTCCATGGGTGTCAGCAACTTGAGCAGTTCGCCGCCGGTTTGCGGGCGTGAAGTGGCCGGCGCATTCTGCAAGATCGGGAGGATGTTCATTTCGCCTGTCATACGCGGTCACAACCTGAGGAAATTGCACTCTTGAGAGTAGGGGATGGCATGTATAATGCCGCCCCGTCGTCTATGGGGCGCGCGAAACAATGCATTTGTTTGACGCAGCTCCCCATAACGGGCCGCCAATGCATTTATCCTGCATCTCTTTAGCGGCCGCAATACCGCCGACTTGAACCGTAAAGGCCCGTGATCTCTTGACCAGTCCAGTCCTGCAAACCGTTGCCCTTGCCTGTGAGCGAGACCTTCGGCTGCTTTTCGAAAATCTCGAATTGAGACTGGCCAGTGGCGAAATGGTGCAAATCAGCGGGCCCAACGGCAGCGGCAAGACCAGTTTGCTGCGGCTTTTGTCAGGCTTGATGCAGCCGACCGCCGGTCAAGTGTTGCTCAACGGCCAGCCGCTCAGCGAGCAACGGCACGAACTGGCACGCAACCTGTTGTGGATTGGCCATGCCGCCGGGATCAAGGACCTGTTGACTCCGGAAGAGAACCTGAGCTGGCTCTGCGCCCTGCATCAACCTGCCTCCCATGACGCCATCTGGCAGGCGCTCGGCGCCGTCGGGCTGCGTGGCTTCGAGGATGTGCCCTGTCACACCCTGTCCGCCGGCCAGCAGCGGCGTGTGGCGCTGGCGCGGTTGTACCTGGACAGTCCGCCGTTATGGATTCTCGATGAACCCTTCACCGCGCTGGACAAACAGGGTGTGGCGCAACTCGAGGAACACCTTGCAGCCCACTGTGAGCAGGGCGGCATGGTCGTACTGACGACCCACCACACGCTGAGCCGTATGCCGGCCGGCTACCGCGACATTGATCTGGGGAACTGGGCCGTATGAGTGTTTTTGGCCTGTTGGTTGCCCGCGAGGCGCGCTTGCTGTTCCGTCGTCCGGCCGAACTGGCCAATCCGCTGGTATTTTTCGCCATCGTGGTTTCACTGTTCCCTTTGGCGGTCGGGCCCGAGTCTCAATTGTTGCAAACCTTGTCTCCGGGACTGGTCTGGGTAGCGGCCCTTTTATCGGTTTTGCTCTCGCTGGACGGGCTCTTCCGCAGTGATTTCGAAGATGGTTCTCTTGAACAGTGGGTCCTTTCGTCGCACCCCCTGGCCCTTCTGGTTTTAGCCAAGGTACTGGCACACTGGGCCTTCTCCGGCCTGGCTCTGGTTTTGCTCGCACCACTGCTGGCGTTAATGCTCGGATTGCCTGCCGCCTGTCTGCCGGTGTTGCTGCTTTCCTTGTTGCTGGGTACACCAGTGCTGAGCCTGCTGGGTGCAGTGGGCGCGGCGTTGACCGTGGGTTTGAAGCGTGGTGGCTTGCTGCTGGCGCTTTTGATACTGCCGCTGTACATCCCGGTATTGATTCTCGGCAGTGGCGCCTTGCAGGCGGCACTGATGGGCATGCCGGCGACCGGTTATCTGTTGTGGCTTGGTAGCCTGACCGCCTTGGCGATAACCCTTACACCCTTTGCAATAGCTGCTGGCCTGAAGATCAGCGTCGGCGAATAATAATGAGGTCTGGTCATTTTTTGATCGTTTTCTTTTGAAAAAAAGGCAGACCCTTGGCTCTTCATAGCGAAGAGCAACCGTGATGGAAACAGTAATGAACTGGACCTGGTTTCATAAGCTCGGCTCACCCAAATGGTTCTACGGCATCAGCGGCAAACTGCTGCCGTGGTTGAGCATCGCGGCGTTGCTGCTGATAGGTATTGGCGTGGTCTGGGGCCTGGCCTTCGCGCCGCCCGACTATCAGCAAGGCAACAGCTTTCGCATCATCTATATCCATGTACCGGCTGCCATGCTGGCGCAGTCGATCTATGTGATGCTGGCGGTGTGCGGCATCGTCGGGCTGGTATGGAAGATGAAACTGGCCGACGTCGCCCTGCAGTGCGCTGCGCCCATCGGCGCCTGGATGACCGCCGTGGCGCTGGTCACCGGCGCGATCTGGGGCAAGCCGACCTGGGGCTCGTGGTGGGTCTGGGATGCGCGACTAACGTCCATGCTGATCCTGCTGTTCCTGTACTTCGGTCTCATTGCGCTGGGCAACGCCATCAGCAATCGTGAGAGCGCCGCCAAGGCGTGTGCGGTGCTGGCGATTGTCGGGGTGATCAATATCCCGATCATCAAGTATTCGGTGGAGTGGTGGAACACCCTGCACCAGGGCGCCACCTTCACCCTGACCGAAAAGCCTGCGATGCCCGCTGAAATGTGGCTGCCGCTGCTACTGACCGTGCTGGGTTTCTATTGCTTCTTCGGCGCGGTGCTGTTGCTGCGCATGCGCCTCGAAGTGCTCAAGCGCGAAGCCCGGGCCAGTTGGGTGAAAGCCGAAGTGCAGCACAGCCTGGAGGCCGCGCGATGAGTTTTGCTTCATTCGGCGACTTCCTCGCCATGGGCCATCATGGCCTTTATGTCTGGTCAGCCTACGGCATCTGCCTGGCAGTGTTGGCCCTGAACGTGGCGGCGCCGATCCTGGCCCGCAAGCGGTATCTGCAACAAGAGGCGCGTCGTCTGCGCCGGGAGAACGGCAAGTGAATCCGCTGCGCAAAAAGCGTCTTATCATCATTCTCGCGATCCTGGTCGGGGTTGGCGCTGCTGTCGGCCTGGCCCTGAGCGCCCTGCAGCAGAACATCAACCTGTTCTACACACCGACCCAGATCGCCAGCGGCGAAGCCCCGCAGGACACGCGCATTCGCGCCGGTGGCATGGTCGAGGCCGGTTCGCTGAAACGTTCCGGCGATTCCCTGGACGTGAAATTCAACGTCACCGATTTCAACAAGACCGTGACCATCAGCTACCGCGGCATCCTTCCCGATCTGTTCCGTGAAGGGCAGGGGATCGTGGCGTTGGGCAAGCTCAACGCCGAGGGCGTGGTGGTGGCCGACGAAGTGCTGGCCAAGCACGATGAAAAATACATGCCGCCGGAAGTGACCAAGGCCTTGAAAGACAGTGGCATGTCGGCACCTACTCCTGCGAAAGAGGGCTAACTGATGACTGCTGGACTCTATAGCGCCGGGTTGTACATCCCGGAACTGGGCCACCTGGCCATGATCCTGGCGCTGTGTTTTGCCCTGGTTCAGTCGGTAGTGCCCTTGCTCGGCGCCTGGCGCGGCGATCGCCTGTGGATGAGCCTCGCGCAACCTGCGGCCTGGGGACAGTTCGCGTTCCTGCTGTTTGCCTTTGGTTGCCTGACCTATGCGTTCATGGCGGACGACTTCTCCGTGGATTACGTCGCCAGCAACTCCAACAGCGCGTTGCCGTGGTACTACAAATTCAGCGCCGTGTGGGGCGCGCACGAAGGCTCGCTGCTGCTTTGGGCATTGATCCTGGGCGGCTGGACCTTCGCTGTATCCGTGTTCTCACGGCAACTGCCGCAGGTGATGCTGGCCCGGGTGCTGGCGATCATGGGCATGATCAGCACGGGTTTCCTGCTGTTCCTGATCCTGACGTCCAACCCGTTCGCACGCATCCTTCCGCAAATCCCGGCCGACGGTCGTGACCTCAACCCGTTGCTGCAGGACATCGGCCTGATCGTTCACCCGCCGATGCTGTACATGGGTTACGTGGGCTTCTCGGTAGCGTTCGCGTTCGCCATCGCCGCGCTGTTGGGCGGTCGTCTTGATGCAGCCTGGGCGCGCTGGTCGCGTCCGTGGACCATCGTCGCCTGGGCCTTCCTCGGAATCGGCATCACCCTGGGCTCCTGGTGGGCCTATTACGAGCTCGGCTGGGGTGGCTGGTGGTTCTGGGACCCGGTGGAAAACGCCTCCTTCATGCCTTGGCTGGTCGGCACCGCACTGATTCACTCATTGGCCGTCACGGAAAAACGTGGCGTGTTCAAGAGCTGGACCGTGTTGCTCGCCATCGCTGCGTTCTCCCTGAGCCTGCTGGGAACCTTCCTGGTGCGTTCCGGGGTTCTGACCTCGGTGCACGCGTTCGCCTCTGATCCGGAGCGCGGCGTGTTCATCCTGATTTTCCTGCTGTTCGTGGTCGGTGGTTCGCTGACGCTGTTCGCCCTGCGTGCGCCGGTGGTGAAGAGTCAGGTCGGCTTCAACCTCTGGTCCCGGGAAACCCTGTTGCTGGGCAACAACCTGGTGCTGGTGGTGGCGGCTTCGATGATCCTGCTCGGCACCTTGTACCCATTGATCCTGGATGCCATGACCGGGGCCAAGCTGTCGGTCGGCCCTCCGTATTTCAACGCGCTGTTTATCCCGCTGATGGCACTGCTGATGGTCGTCATGGCCGTTGGCATGCTGGTGCGCTGGAAAGACACGCCGGTCAAATGGCTGGTGGGCATGCTCACTCCGGTGTTGCTGGGCAGCGCTGCTTTAGCCGTGATCGCTGGCGTCGCCTATGGCGATTTCAATTGGGCCGTGATCGCGACCTTCATGCTGGCGGCCTGGGTGTTGCTGGCCGGCGTGCGCGACATCTTTGACAAGACTCGTCACAAGGGCCTGATCAAGGGCCTGCCGACCCTGACCCGCAGCTACTGGGGCATGCAGATCGCGCACCTGGGCATCGCCGTGTGTGCCCTGGGCGTGGTCCTGTCGAGCCAGAACAGTGCCGAGCGCGACCTGCGCCTGGCGCCGGGTGAATCCATGAGCCTGGGCGGTTACCAGTTTGTATTCGAAGGTGCCAAACACTTCGAAGGCCCGAACTTTACCTCTGACAAGGGCACCGTTCGGGTGATCAAGGACGGCAAGGAAATCAGCGTGCTGCACCCGGAAAAACGCCTCTATACCGTGCAGAACTCGGTCATGACCGAGGCGGGGATCGATGCCGGTTTCACCCGTGACCTCTACGTCGCCCTCGGCGAACCTCTGGGCGATGGCGCCTGGGCGGTACGCGTCCACGTCAAGCCGTTCGTGCGCTGGATCTGGTTCGGCGGATTGCTGACCGGTTTCGGTGGATTGCTGGCGGCGCTGGACCGGCGTTATCGGGTCAAGGTCAAAAGCCGCGTGCGTGAAGCGCTGGGCATGTCGGGAGCCACTGCATGAGACGTTGGTTGATGTTGCTGCCGCTCGCGATTTTCCTGGTGGTGGCGGTTTTTCTGTACCGCGGGTTGTACCTGGACCCGGCCGAGCTGCCGTCGGCGATGATCGGCAAGCCGTTCCCGGAGTTCTCGCTGCCTGCGGTGCAGGGTGACAAGACGCTGACCCGGGCAGACATCCTTGGCAAGCCGGCGCTGGTCAACGTGTGGGGCACCTGGTGCATTTCCTGCCGCGTCGAGCACCCGGTACTGAACAAGCTGGCCGAGAAGGGCGTGGTGATCTACGGCATCAACTACAAGGACGTCAACGCCGACGCCTTGAAGTGGCTGACGGAGTTTCACAACCCTTACCAGCTGGATATCCGCGACGACGAAGGTACCCTGGGCCTGAACCTCGGTGTCTACGGCGCACCGGAAACCTTCTTTATCGACGCCAAGGGCATCATCCGCGACAAATTCGTGGGGGTCATCGACGAACAGGTCTGGCGCGAAAAACTGGCCGCCAAGTATCAGGCGCTGGTCGACGAGGCCAAGCCATGAAGCGCTGGATTGCCGCCGCAGTGCTGGGCTTGAGCATGGCCGGGATGGCTCATGCGGCCATCGACACCTATGAGTTCGCCAAGGAAGGTGACCGCGAGCGTTTTCGCGAACTGACCAAGGAGCTGCGGTGCCCCAAGTGCCAGAACCAGGACATCGCCGACTCCAACGCGCCGATCGCCGCTGATCTGCGCAAAGAGATTTTCCGCATGCTCGGCGAGGGCAAGGACAACCAGCAGATCATCGACTTCATGGTCGATCGCTACGGTGATTTCGTCCGTTACAAACCCGCGCTGAATGCCAAGACCGCACTGCTCTGGTTCGGCCCCGCCGGCTTGCTGCTGGGCGGTTTTGTGATCATTGCCGTGATAGTTCGCCGTCGTCGCGTCCTGCGCACCGATAGCCCGGACTCGCTTTCCGTGGATGAACGCGAGCGCCTCGACCACCTGTTGGATAAAACCAAGAATGATTGATTTCTGGCTCGCTGCAGGTCTGCTGCTTCTGGTTGCCCTGAGTTTTCTGTTGATCCCTGTTTTGCGCGGCCGTCGCGCCCAGCTTGAAGAGGATCGTACTGCCCTGAACGTCGCGTTGTATCAGGAACGCGTGGCTGAGTTGCAGACTCAGCAGGAAGAGGGCGTGCTCAACGCAGCGCAAATGGACACCGGTCGTGCCGAAGCGGCCCGTGAGCTGCTGGCTGATACCGAAGGCGTCGCGGCACCGCGTGTTTCGCGCCTGGGCAAACCATGGCCGCTGCTGGCGGCGATTCTGGTGCCGGTGCTGGGCCTTGGTCTGTACCTGCACTTCGGTGCCAGCGACAAAGTCGAGCTGACCCGTGAATTCGCCCAGGCTCCGCAGTCCATGGAAGAGATGACCTCGCGCCTGGAGCGCGCGGTCGCGGCTCAGCCCGATTCTGCGGAAGGCCTGTACTTCCTGGGTCGTACCTACATGGCCCAGGACCGCCCTGGTGATGCGGCAAAGATGTTCGAACGCACCGTGGCGCTGGCCGGTCGTCAACCTGAGCTGCTCGGCCAATGGGCGCAAGCGCAGTACTTCGCCGACGGTAAGAAATGGTCGGACAAGGTACAGGCCTTGACTGACGAAGCATTGAAGGCCGATCCGAAAGAAGTCACCAGCCTGGGGCTGCTGGGTATCGCGGCATTCGAGGGCGAGCGCTATCAGGACGCCATCGATTACTGGAACCGGCTGCTGGCGCAATTGCCGCCCGAAGACAATTCCCGTGCAGCCTTGCAAGGCGGGATCGCCCGGGCCAGCGAGAAACTCGAAGCCGGCGGCGGCAAAGTTGCCCAGGCGCCGGTCGCCAAGGCGGCACTGCTGAAAGTCACGGTGGACCTTGCCCCCGAGTTGAAGGCCAAGGTACAGCCCGGTGACAGCGTGTTCATTTTTGCCCGCGCAACGTCCGGCCCTCCGGCACCTTTGGCGGCCAAGCGCCTGACTGTGGCCGACTTGCCCGCGAGCGTCGAACTGGGTGATGCCGACGCGATGATGCCGCAGTTGAAACTGTCCAACTTTCCTGAAGTCCAACTGGTTGCGCGAATCTCCCGTGCCGGTCAACCGACTGCCGGCGAGTGGATCGGTCGCAGCCAGCCACTGGCCAGCAGCACCTCAGCGCCACAAAAACTGACCATCGACAGCCCGGACAAATAACAGGAACCGCCTATGACCGCCATCGCCCGTATCACCCTGCTCAGTATGGTCCTGGGGTTAAGCGCTTGTGCGGTCCAGCGGCCCGAACCTGCGCCGTTGCCGCCGATCCCGCCATCGCAGCCCAAGCCGACCCCCTCGACTTCACCTGCGCCGAGCAAACCGAACGTCCCGGCCAAACCGGCCAAGCCAGTACCGCGCACTTCGGCGAGCTTCGCGCCGCCACCGGGTGGCAACAGCCATTGGGATGCCAAGCTCGGCGTGTATGTGCTCGATGACCAGACCAATACCTTCTATCGCCAGCGCACCTATTATCGCTGGAACAACGGCTGGAGCCGCTCTGTCAGCCCGAATGGTCCATGGGAAGACACTGACATCCACGGCGTGCCCAGTGGTTTGGGCCGGCAGTTCAAGTGACGCAAAGGCGACCTCAGGGTCGCCTTCTTGATTGCCCCACGTGTACCCAATCCTGCGAAAAATGAAGAGAGTGAATGGATGGCAGGCAGGTTGATCTATCTCATCGGACCTTCAGGTTCGGGCAAGGACAGCCTGCTGCATGCCGCGCGAACGCGGTTGGCCGAACGTAACTGCCGCATCGTGCGGCGCGTGATTACCCGCTCGGCTGAAGCCCTGGGTGAGTCGGCGCTGGGCGTGAGCCTGGATCAATTCACCCGGCTCGAGGCCCGGGGCGAGTTTGCACTGAGCTGGCGCGCCAACGGGTTGTGCTACGGCATCCCCCGTGAAATCGACGATTGGCTGGCCGCAGGACAGAACGTCCTGGTCAATGGCTCGCGCGGTCATCTGCCGGCAACCCGGCAGCGTTATCCGGATTTGCTTGTCCTGTTGCTGACCGTGGAGCAGAGCGTGCTGCGTGAGCGTTTGCGGGCTCGGGGGCGTGAATCGGTCGAAGAGATCGAGGCACGGCTGGCGCGCAATGCGCGGTTCAGTGAACAGGTACTTGCGGAGCACGATCCGGCGCTGTGTGTGATCGATAACTCGGGGGCGCTGGAGGATACGGTTGAGTGCTTGTTGAGGTGTATTGACGGAGAGTCGACTGCATCCACCCCGCACCAATAGGCTGATAGCCGCTCGGCCAGTAATTTGATTCCCCAGAATCACATACTGCAAAACACCCGCCCGTGAAAATTCGAATTTTTGTGCTTGAATAAAGATAACTCTAGGGTTATCTTTATTTTGGTGTGGTAAGGAGGCTCGCGGTGCAGAGCAGATTATTGATCAAGGAGCTGGAGGAGGCAGGTTGGGTGCTGGATCGGGTTACTGGCAGTCATCACGTCTTCACTCACCGTTACAACCCGTACACCATCCCCGTGCCGCATCCGAAAAAGGATTTGCCGGTGGGCACGGTCAAGAGCATCAGGAGGCGTGCGGGGCTCGACTACCCGACGGCCAATTGCGCAGGAGATCCATAATGCAATACCCAATCTGTATCGAGTGGGGCGACGAGAACACCGCCATCGGTATTCAGATCCCCGATATTCCTGGCGCAGTGACGGCCGGAGATACCTTTGAAGATGCTTACAATGCGGCCGTCGAGATCGCCCACATCATGCTGCAGGAGATTGCCAGTGGAGGGGACACGATTCCCATGCCGACCTCCGCAGCCGAGCACCGTGGTAATCACGACTTTGCAAACATGGGGTGGGGCATGCTGGAGCTGGATATCTCGCCATACATGGGCAAGACCGAGAAGGTCAACGTGACACTTCCCGGGTACGTCATCCAGCGCATTGATCGCTACGTGCGCGACCACAACATCAAGAGCCGCTCGTCCTTCCTTGCAGATGCTGCGATGGAAAAGCTGGTTCGCCAATGATTGCGACTACCAGCGCGCGGGCAGCAGTGCGCCTGCCCGCAACACTTGGTGCTTTACGCGGCTGCCAGTGAGCGTTTTTCTGAAACACTCAGGAACCGCAACAACGCCAGAACAGGAAAAGCGCTGCCCACGATCACGATCCACAACCAGCCGCCGTGTTCGTACACCGCACTCGCCACGGAGGAGCCGAAGGCGCCGCCGATGAAGATGCTGGTCATGTACAAGGCGTTCAAGCGGCTGCGGCTCGTGGCGTCCAGCGCGTAGACCGCACGTTGCCCAAGCACCATGTTCATCTGCACGCAGAAATCCAGCACTACGCCGGTCACCGCCAGGCCTATGACGCTGTAGAGCGGGTGGATGAAGGCCGGCAGGAAACTCAGGCTGGCGAACACCAGGGCCAGCAGTGAGGCGATGCGCGTGTGCCCGGCATCAGCCAGACGCCCGGCGATAGGGGCCGCGATTGCACCGATGGCGCCGACCAGGGCGAAAATGGCGATCTGGGTTTGCGACAATCCATGATTACGCGCCAGCTCCAGCGGCACCGCGGTCCAGAACAGGCTGAAGGTTGCAAACATGCAGCCTTGGTAGAACGCGCGCTGACGCAGCACTGGCTGATTACGCAGCAGCGTCCACAGCGAGCCAAGCAGTTGTCCGTAGGACGCGCTGTGATCAGGCTTGCGCTTGGGAATGGTCAGGGCCAATACGACGCTGATTGCCGCCATCAACACCGCGGCAATCACGAACATCGCACGCCAGCCGAAGTGGTCCGCGATCACACTGGAGACCGGCCGTGCCAACAAGATCCCCAGCAACAAACCGCCCATGATCCCGCCGACCACGCGCCCACGGGATTCCTCCGGGGCCAGGTGTGCGGCGAGGGGGATCAGGATCTGCACTGACACCGAACTGAAGCCCACCAGCAATGAGATCAGCAGGAACAGGTTCGGCTGATCGGTAAACGCCGCGCCCAGCAGGCTGGCAATGGCCACCAGCGTGGTGATGATCATCAACCGCCGATTTTCCAGCAGATCACCCAGAGGAACCAGGAAAAACAGCCCCAGCGCGTAGCCAATCTGCGTCAATGAAACGATCAGGCTGGCCATGGTGCTGGTCAGGCCGATGTCCGGCGCGATCAGGCCAATGATCGGCTGGGCATAGTAGATGTTGGCCACGATCGCGCCACAGCAAAAGGCAAATAGCAGGACCATGCCGCGGGTCATCGTCGCGGTGCCCTGAGGCACTGGGTTCGCTGGAGTCATGAGGTGTCTCGTGAACAATTGAGGAATGTGTGCAGGCTAAGCGGCAGGGCGGAGGGGTGGAAGCGATTTTGGAGTGATAGTAATCATGCCCTTGCGCAATGATTGAGGAGCAACCGCGTGCCTTACTAAGGCTGATGATACATTTACTTACATGTGCTGCCATAGCGAACATGACCATGCAGCACTTGTGTTCGGCGGACATCTCTGTGGGAGCGAGCCTGCTCGCGATGGCGTCTGCACATTCGACAACGATGCGGCAGGGAGATTGCCATCGCGGGCAAGCCTTGCTCCCACGGTAGTGCTGGTGGACGCAGCATTTATGTACGGCGCAGATCACTGTGGGAGCCAGCCTGCTGGCGATGGCGTCTGCA